>JBDLJI010000026.1:0-12724 GCA_039714455.1 Thermodesulfobacteriota bacterium | reverse complement strand
ACTATGGAAACCGCGTAATAAATATTGTACTGCAACCTGCCGTCCTGAACTGTCCTCAGCTTAGTGCCAATAGAACGCACCAGCCGTGCCAGACCGTCAACAACCCCGTCGATACCATGCCAGTCAAACCAGGACCAGAACTTGGAAGTCGTCATTAATGGGTGAAGTCCGACAGTTCTGTAAACCTCTCCAAACCGGGTATCAAAAGTCTGGATGGGTTTTCTGGCCAACCAGAAAAACCCTCTGCCGCCCATACGGTAAAACCAGTCCATATCGATGCTGATCGTCGCTTCCGGTGTCAACTTCTTAATAAGCAGGAAGAAACCCAGGGCTGTAAAAAGCAGAATCTGCAGTGACTCTGATACATGATAGGATGAATAGACATGCAGGGCATAATCCGCCGCTTCATTCTGATAGGGCAGCATCTTGTAAAGATACGGGGTATAGCTGCCGATAAAGATACAGAGAAATGATGCTACGGTCATGGCAACATTCATGTTCCATGGAGGATCTGCAGCCCTTTCCCAGGTCTCTTTGGAGCAGTTGTTCTTACCGAACCAGATAAAGTACGGCACTTTCAAACCTGTATGCAGGAAGGTACCGGCAGACGCCAGGGTCAACAGAAAGGAGGCCCAGTATAAGTGTTGCTCAGCGCCGGCAAAGACAATCATCGACTTGCTGACAAATCCTGAAAATAATGGGAAGGCGGAAATCGACAGGCCGCCTATCAGGGTAAAGACAAAGGCCCATGGCATTTTCTTGTAGAGTCCGCCAAGTTCACTGAACTTACTCTTACCGGTCATATAGAGCACTGAACCGCAGCCCATGAACAGCAATCCCTTGTAGAGAATATGGGCAAAGGCATGGGCACAGGCACCGTTGATCGCCATCTGGGTACCAATCCCCACCCCGGCAACCATGTAACCGACCTGACTGATGATATGATAGGCCAGCAGGCGGCGGGTGTCATTTTCAAGCACCGCGTACACAACACCATAGAGCGCCATGATGACGCCAAGCACTATCAGGATATCCAGTCCGGCCAGGCCGCGGGCCAGGGCATAGACCGCAGTCTTGGTGGTAAAGGCGCACATGAAGACCGCGCCGGAAACAGTTGCTTCGCCATAGGCGTCAGGCAACCAGGCATGAAACGGAGGTACTGCAGCGTTTAAGATAAAGCCCACCATGATCAGGTAGGTATAAAGTGTCGGGTGGTCCACATCGAGCAGGTTGAAATCCAGAGCACCAGTTGCCTTGTAGCGCAGGACGAATCCAGCAAGCAGAATCAAGCCGCCAGCAGTATGAACCAGAAGGTACCTGAAACCGGTGGGCAGGGATTGCTTACGTTTGCGGAACCAGACCAGAAAGACAGAAGAAAAAGCCATCAACTCCCAGAAGATAAAGAGAGTGATATAGTCAGCACAGTAGATAACCCCAAGTGAACCGCCAACATACATCCAGGCAGCCATGTGCTCCTTGGGGTCCTTCACATGCAGGCCGTACATCGAGCCGATGATGCACATGAGTGTCATGATATAGCCGAATACCTGACTTAAGGCATCAACCCGCCCAAAGGTCAATTGCCAGTCCATGAAATTGACTACACCGTAGGTGCCATGTTGCATATTCAGGACAGAGATAAAGGCAAGAATGGGCACCAGCATGAGATAGGGTTTCCTGGCCGGCCCCATGACAAACGGCAGCAGCAGAGCACCGATGATCAATACAAATCCTGGATGTATGAACTCAGTCATCGTAAAAGTCCTCCGGTGCCATAATCCGGAAATTACTGCCAAACCATTTAATGTGACCGTACCACTTGGAAAGAATGATAATCAGCACACAGGCGATAAAACCGAACACCGACCAGAAACCGGGCAGGCGTTCAATAGCGAGATGGGCAGAATGCTTGTCAACAAACGTGACATCATAAACCACCAACAGGCCCAGAAGGACATAACAGAGTCGAATAACTGTCTTCAGCCGATCCCGCAGGTAATCAATTAATTTTACAATCATCTTTTCACCAAATAACGTATCATTTATCTACTCAAGTCAAATCCGCCTCAATGGCCGGCCGGTTGTTCATGGGGCACAACCTCCACTTCATGAGGTACAACAACTGGTGCTCCATGAGTATCAACTGGAACTCCATGGGCCTCTGGTGCTCCATGGGTCTCAACTGACGGGATAAATTTAGGTGCGCCTGCAGGGTTGTATTGCGGCATGGCGACAGCCACATTGTCAGGTGTCACCCTATCAACAAATTTCATCATGAATCCCGGAAAAATCCCTATAAAAACTGAAATAATAGCCGCAATCATGATCGGTATAACCATGGCCAGAGGAGCTTCCTTTATGCCCTCATATTTTTCCCCTGCAGGCCGTTTGCCAAAAAATGCCTTGTAGGTGACAGGAGCAAAATAGGCAGCATTCAACAAGGTGCTGGCCAGAAGCACCAGCAGAATGCCGACATAATGGGCCTCCATTTCCATGGTGCCCACCAGTAACTTCCACTTGGTGACAAAACCTGCCACCGGCGGAGCGCCTATCATGGAGAGCGAAGCTATACCAAAGGCGGCAAAGGTAAAAGGCATGGTGCGGCCCAGACCGCCCATCTCGGAAATATTTTTCTTGTGGGCGGCCACGTAAATAGCACCGGCACAGAAAAAGAGTGTAATTTTAGAAAAGGCATGGTTGGTGATGTGGATAAGCCCGCCCTCAATTGCTGTTGGAGTGAGAAGCGCCACGCCGAGGATGATGTAAGAAAGCTGGCTCACCGTGGAATAGGCCAACCGGGCCTTGAGGTTGTCCTTGGAAAGTGCGATGACCGAGGCCATGAGGATGGTGAATGAAACAAAATACGCGGTGGGAATGCCCAGGTTCAGGGCACTCATGGTGTCAACTCCGAACACGTAAAGCATGACCCTGGTTGTGGAGAAAACACCGACCTTGACCACTGCAACAGCATGAAGCAGTGCACTGACTGGTGTCGGGGCAACCATGGCGCCCGGCAGCCAGTGATGGAACGGCATGATACCATTCTTGGCAAACCCAAAGATGCAGCAGATATACAGTATGGTTACCAGGGTGGAATTCACATCTGGAGGGAAAATACCAGTGCTGATGTTCGTTGCAAAATCGAGTGAACCGGTCAGAACGTAAATAAGAATCATGGCCGGCAGAATAAATCCCTTTGCTGTAGTGGTCAGGTAGACAATATACTTCCTGGCCCCGGCGTACCCCTCTCCGTCCTGGTGATGAGCAACCAGTGGATAAGTGCAGATACTGACAATCTCATAAAAGAGATACAGGGTAAAAAGATTGTCAGAAAAAGCCACACCAATAGCCCCGAAGAGTGACAGGGCAAAACAGGTATTAAACCTGGTCTGGGCATGCTCATGCAATCCACGCATGTAACCCATGGAATAAAACACTGCAATAATCCACAAAAATGAGGCGGCCAGGGCAAAAATCATGGAAAAGGCATCGACCCGGAATGTCAGGCTTAAGCCGGGCAGGATATCAAAAACTGTGCACTTCAGCATATTGCCTGCCAGAACATCCGGCACCATTGATGCGATGATCAAAAACATGGTCACTGCCGCAACGGTTGACAGGCCCTCCCGGAAATTGGGTTTGCGCCCTGCCATGCTTACCAGGATCGCGCCGAGCAGAGCGGCTAAAACGGCATATAATGGTTTACACGAAGCAATTTCCATGACCAGTTTCCCTTCTCCTCAACCTATCCTTTTAATTCCGCGACATCATCAACATCGATGGTACGGAAGTTTCTATAGACAGCGATTATTATGCTGAGGGCAATTGCAGCCTCTGCAGCGGCAATACCCATGATAAACAAAGTAAAAATCTGCCCCACGGTAGGGTCCGGGGCCAGAAACCTGTTAAAGGCCATGAAATTGAGCGATGCGCCTGCCAGAATAAGTTCCCCGGCGATCAGCATGCCGATCAGGGTGCGGCGGTAAACCAAACCATAAAACCCTATACCGAACAACAGAGCAGCAATTATAAGGTAGATGATGAGGTTGTCGCCAAATGCCGGTATGCTCATGATTCCCCTCCTGTCCGTGACCTTCCCTGCCGTGCAAGCACCAGGGCCCCGATAATCGCCAGCAATAACACAACGGAGATGAGCTCAAATACCATACTGTAATTTGTCAGCAAGGCTTTGCCGACCTCTTCCAAGGAACCATCATTAATCCGCCCGGGTGGCAAGACCCACGCTGTTTTACCTGCCAGGCTTGATAATCCCCAGAAAAGCATAATGCCGAGAGCAAAGCTCAAAGGTCCTGTAAAAATGCTGCCCTTACCTACCTCAATTTCAGGTTTTGGATCAGCAAGCATCACTGCAAAAACAATGGTTACACAAACAGCACCCACATAGATCAGCATCTCCATCAGGGCCACAAAGGGGCTGTTCAAATAGTAATAAAGACCGGCAAGACCGATAAAACAAATGGCAAGCCCGGTGACAGCCCTGATTAAACGCTCTGAATGGGTGGCAATGACTGCACCCAACACCGTTGTCATCACGATGAAAATGAATACCAGACTTGAAAGTCCTTCAGCTGAAAACAGAGGCACCATCAGTTTTTTTCCTTTAACCGTTTGATGAGATCAAAAATGAAATCTTCCTTTCTCGGACTGGCGAGATTGAAGTCCTTTGAAAACCTGAGCGCTCCGAACTTGCAACTTTCAACGCACTGACCGCAAAGGCTGCAGGTGGTAAAATTAAGGATATACTTGGTTACGACCTTACCTTTGACACCCTCCCGTTTTTCTCCTGCTAAACTAATGCATCCGGAGGGACATCCTTTTTGGCACATGCCGCAGGCAACGCATTTTGGTTCACCGGTCTCCTCATTCGGGATCAGTTCTATATGACCACGAAACCTGGGTGGCATCTCCACATGTTCGTGTGGGTACTGCATGGTCACCACCGGTTCCATAAAATATTTAGCGGTGATACCCAGCCCGATGAAAAGGCTTTTTGTGCCGCCTATCAATTCTTTAAAATAACCGCTCATAGCCTATAAACCTTTCAGTTACAGCCAGGGAAAAATCTTTATCTGCAAAGCTGTCAGTATCAGGTTAAACAACGAAATTGGGATCAACACTTTCCAGGAAAGGTTGAGCAACTCATAAAACTGGGTGCGCGGGTAGGTCCAGCGAATCCAGATAACAGTAAAAATCAGGGTATAAAGCTTTAAAAGAAACCAGAACAAGCCCCAGAAAACTCCGAGGAATCCTCCTGGGTTAAATGGGATTGGCGACTGCCATCCCCCCAGGAAAAGGACAACCGCCAAAGCGGCGCCAATTACGATATTGGCATATTCGCCCATGAAGAAGACGCCGAATCCCATACCCGGGTATTCGGTATAAACGCCGGCAATCAATTCACTCTCAGCCTCAGCCATGTCAAAGGGCGCCCGGTTTGTCTCTGCCAGAGAACAAACAAAAAAGATCAAAAAGGATACCGGCATGAGAAGACTGATATCGAGCCGGAAAATGTGCCAGTTGAAAAACCAGCCGGCCTGTGACCTGACAATTTCATTAAGGTTCATGGTATTGGTTACCATGACCATAGTGATCACAGTGATCAACATGGGAATCTCATAGGCCACATTCTGGGAAACAGTTCGAGCTGCTGCAATAACAGCATACTTATTGGCAGACCCCCAGGCACCCAGCAGAAGGCCAAGCACATTGACCGAGGCAAAGGCAAAGATCAGCAGCAGGCCTAAATTGATCTCACGGGCAACAAAGGTCTCACTGAATGGAATTACACAAAAACTCATAATCGCAGGCACCATGACCATCAAAGGTGCGACCATGAAAAGAATCGGGTCAGTCCCTTTTGGCAGAAAAAGCTGCTTGGTCATGAGTTTGATGCCGTCAGCAATAGGCTGCAGAAGACCATACGGGCCAACCTCTTTCGGGCCGATGCGCCGCTGGATATGCGCAGCGCCCTTTCTCTCACACCAGACAAGATACGCGGCATTCAATCCGGCAAAGGCCATGGCGAAAATAATAAAAAGGATCACTCTGAAAGGTTCAGGCATTGTTATCTTTTACATCCTTTTCATTTAGGTTTATCTTATGCAGCCCACTTCTGCCTCATGCAACATGAACAAAAAAAATTACCTGTCTATCTCCGGAATTACCAGATCAAGGCTTCCCATCAACGCCAGGGCGTCGGGAAGCAGCATGCCCCGGCTGGCTTCATCAAAAAGACTCAGGTTGGAGTAGGTAGGCGAACGCAGTTTCAGCCGATAGGCCTGATTTTTGCCGTCACTGACCAAGCGTACACCAAACGACCCGCGTGCAGCCTCAACCGCATGATAGTAGTCGCCCTTCTCAGGTTTAACCATCTTGACAGCCTTTTTCGGTTTTATCTCTCCCTCCGGCAGTTTATCCAAGGCCTGCTCAATGATCCGCATGGACTGCTCAATCTCGTCCATGCGCACCATATAGCGAGCCATGGAATCTCCCTCTTCATAAACCGGGACATCAAAATCAAATTCTGAATAAACCGAATAGGGCTCATTTTTGCGCACGTCATAATTAATCCCTGACCCTCTAGCCACAGGTCCGGTGGCACCGTAACGTCGAGCCATGTCCTTGGAAATTGGCCCGATGTCCTTTAGACGCTTGATGAGAATAATATTTTTTGTGACCAGAGCGTCGTACATGGGCATTCTTTTCCGCATCCTCTTGATGAATTCCCTGGTGCCGGTGATAAAAGAATCTTCAATATCGTTATACACCCCGCCAAAACGGAAATAGCAGTATGTCAGCCTGGATCCGGTAACAGATTCAAGCAGGTCAAGTATGTGCTCACGATCATCAAATGCATAAAGCAGCGGCGTGAATCCGCCAAGGTCAAGCACAAAGGCGCCGAACCAAAGAAGGTGGCTGGAAATTCGGTTCAACTCGACAGTGATCACCCGCAGGTACTCGGCCCGTTCAGGGACTTCAATACCTGCTGCCCGTTCCAGGGCTGCAACATATCCATGGTTATAGGACAGGGCACAGAGGTAATCCATTCTGCCGCAATTGGGTAAAAACTTGACCCAGGTTCGATTCTCACCCATTTTTTCATGCATCCGGTGGATATAACCTAAAACCGGTTCTGCCTGGACGATATACTCGCCATCCATTACCAGTTTGACCCGCAGGACGCCGTGGGTTGCCGGATGCTGCGGCCCCAGGTTAAGCGTAAAGGTTTCCTGATTCACATCTTGTTGCAGTAATCCGTTCATGCCTTAAAATCCTTCAGCAGAGGATGAAAATCTGCATCTTCCGGCAACAGGAGCGGCGATAGATCCGGATGCCCGACAAATTTTATTCCAAAAAAATCATGGGTTTCTCTTTCGTGCCAGTTGGCACCCTGATAGATATGTGAAATAGTCGGTATTTCAGGATTATTTCGATCCGTTCTGGTGCGAATTACAACCCTGCAGAGCTCATCAAAATGGTTGAAATCATATACTACTTCCAGCTGTTGCTCGTCTATCCAATCAACTCCGGTAATTGTTTCCAGGAAAAAATTTTCGTTGTTAAGAATTTCTGCTGCAGCTGTAACCTTGTCCGGAGGCAGATCAACATCAAGATGATAACCTTTGGCCGTATAATCTGTCTCTTTGGGTCCTGGTGGAGCTTTAGCAGCTTCAGCGGCGGGCTCCTCGGCTTCTTCCGGCTTCGCCTCTTCCTGTTCCGCAGCGCTTTCTTCAGTCTGAAATTCTGCTGCAGGAGCAGCGTCAGCGGCGGCAGTTTCCACTTTTCCTGCGGCCTCATCCTTTACCGCTTCAGGAGCTTCTTGAGTTTCCTGAATATCTTCGTACAGGCTGCTTAAAGCCTCTTTTATCCTTGCCAAAAGCATTTTACTTGGCCTCCACCCGTGGCCATCTCCGGAAACCGGTGACCTTTTCTTCAAGTTCCAAAATGCCTTCAATCAAGGCTTCAGGCCTAGGAGGGCATCCGGGAATGTAAATATCAACAGGCAGAAACTTATCAGCACCCTCAACAATGCCGTACTGGCCTTCAAAAACAAATGGCCCGCCGGAAATAGCACAATTCCCCATGGCAATGACCCACTTTGGTTCCGGCATCTGGTCATAAAGGGTTTTCACTGCCGGTTCCATCTTCTTGGAAATCGTGCCGGCAACAATCATGACGTCACACTGCCTGGGAGATGGCCTGAATACTTCTGCCCCGAAGCGGGCCAGATCGAAACGTGACGCTCCGGTGGCCATCATTTCGATTGCACAACATGCAAGGCCGAAGGTCATCGGCCACAGTGAATTAGCCCGACCTAAAGACAGTATCTTGTCAAGGTTTGCAAAATGAATTATCGGGGGTTGAATGTCTTGCGTTCCCACTTAAACACTCCCTTTTTCCATGCGTACACTAACGCCAGCGATAAGATGCTGACAAAAATTAAAATCTCAACAAAGTCACGAATTCCAGGCACGGTGTCATAAGCCAGCGCGACTGGAAACAAGAACAGGACATCAACATCAAAGGCAAGAAACATCAAAGCATAGAGGTAGTAAACTATACCGAACCGGATCCAGGCCTCGCCAATTGGCTCTACACCACATTCGATAGACTGTTGGGTTTTGTTGGAGATGTTTCGGGTACCGCGGGGTGCAAAAATGTGGGCGATAATAAATGGCCCCACGGCCATAAGAAGACCGCCCAAGAAAAAGGCGGCCACATAAAGGTGATCTAGGATTGGTTGTTCTGCCACGCTAAAAACTCCTTGGTTAAGGTAGCACGTTTAAACATCCACTTAGCGGCAGTTTCTTAATGCACTAACTACCGCTTTGTCAAGGAAAATGAATATAAATTCATTAAAAAAATTCTTAGTGGTTAGGCAGTGTTAATGCCATTAAGTACCACAATGTAACACCCAAAACCAAGAGATGAATTGGTGAATTTGCGCACCTGCCAACAATGAAAGCTGAATAGGTAGTTCTGCCTATAACCTATAAGGAGTTTTTTGCCAAGTAAAAAATATATGACTTCCCAACAAAAGGTTTTTTAACTTTTTTCCATAAGGTTATCGATACTCACAAGCTTAATACAGAGAGCAACCAGTTCCATTGCAGTTTTCACATCTGCAGCAGAAGGAAAGGAGGGGGCAATACGGATATTTCTGTCTGCGGGATCCTTGCCATAGGGGAAAGTTGCACCCGCAGGTGTCAACTTGACTCCTGCATCAACCGCTTTTTTTATCACATCCCGGGCACAACCACTCAGCGTATCGATGCTGACAAAATATCCGCCATTCGGTCTACTCCACTCTGCTATGCCGCTGCCCGCAAGTTCTTTGTCCAATACACTGAGTACTGCATCAAACTTGGGTTTCAGGATAGCAGCATGTTTTTTCATATGGTCCTTGATCCCTGCAACATCCTTAAAGAAAAGTACATGGCGGAGCTGGGTCAACTTGTTTGGCCCGATGGTCTGAAACTGCATCTTGCTCAGGATAAACTCAATATTTTTCCTACTACCGGCCATCATGGCAACGCCTGCCCCGGCAAAGCTTATTTTGGATGTTGATCCATATAGTAAGACCCTTTCCGGATTCCCGGAATTTTTGCAGGCTGAAAGTATATTCTTTAAAGGATCGCGGGAATCTGACAGGTGATGAACCGCATAAGCGTTATCACAGAATATCTTAAAATCACCAGCCTTTGTTTTCATGGAAGCCAGCCTGTCGATCACCTCATCAGAATAAGTAATACCGGTGGGGTTACTGTACTTCGGAACACACCATATCCCCTTGATAGCTTCATCTGAAGCAACAAGCTCTTCGACACTATCCATATCAGGACCATTTGCATCCATGGCAATGGTAATCATTTCAATTCCCAGGTATTGACAGACTGCAAAATGGCGATCATATCCCGGACTGGGGCAGAGAAATTTCACCTTTGGAAGGTTCCCCCATGGCTGATCACTGTCAACCATTCCATAAACCATGGCCCCCATTATGGTATCATGCATCATTTTCAGGCTTGCACTGTCTCCAACGATTATCTCATCGTCAGCCACCTCCATATACCTGGCAAAAAGCTCCTTTCCTTCCTTGATACCATCAAGTCCGCCATAATTGCGGCAATCCAAGCCGCTCTGCGTTATGTACTCACGGCTGATTTCACCTGTCAGCATATCCATGGCAAGATCAAGCTGCTCTGGACTGGGCTTGCCGCGGGTCATATCCAGTGTCAGCTTTTTCGCCTGAAAAGCGCCATAGCGCTCAAGCAATTTTTCTTTTAAGGCTTCTAATCCAACTGTATCAAGCTCTGCATATGGGGCCATATAAACATTCCTTTCTGTGTAAAAATTCTTACCTGCAAATTCAATCAACCAGACAATTCAATCCAGGATTATATATTCATTATTTGTTTTATGAATAAAAAACTTCTTTGAGGAAAAGACCGGCAGCAGGAGCTGTAGGCCCTGCTGCAGACCTGTCTTTTGCAGCAAGAATCGCTCCAATATCAGACTGTGCCAGTTTACCTTTACCCACCTCAAGTATGGTACCGACAATATTTCTTACCATATGACGCAGAAAACCGTCACCAGTTATGATAACCCTGTGGTTGCCGTCAACACCTAATGTCTCCATGGAAGCCTCAAAAATAGTCCGGACTGCACCTCGCCTGGAAAATTTCTGGTCACGGGACCCGGCACCCTCAAAACTGGAAAAATCATGCGTACCTGTCAGATACACCAGGCTACTCAGCATAGCTTCAAAATCAAGATCTACAGAGAAATGGGCAGTATAGAACCGCTCAGTGGGCAATTGCACCGGGCTGTCACTAAAATTGTACCAGTAAGTTTTGGCTTTCGCATTGCGCCTGGCATGAAAATCTGCATCAACCTCGCATGCCTCCAATACCCTTATATCAGTTGGCAGCATGCTGTTTAAACCCTTCACAAAACCCTGGCAAGGAATATTTGCTTCTGTGTGATAATTTGCAACCATGCCCAAGGCATGCACTCCGGCATCAGTCCTTCCTGCTCCGTTAAGACAGAGTTCCTCGCCTGTCATGATATGAAGTTTTTCTTCAATGACCCCCTGGATCGTCCTGTCGGACTTCTGCTTTTGCCAGCCTGCGTATCCGGTACCATCGAAAGCCAGCAGCAGTTTTATGTTCCGTTTACGGCTCACGGAAATAAAGAAACTGAAAGCAACCCTTTGGTCTCAGGCAAGTTGCACATGAGGTTCATATTCTGTATTGCTTGCCCGGCTGCACCTTTCACAAGATTATCAATTGCCGAAAGAATTACTATCCTGCCGGTACGACTATCAATCTTGATACCTATATCACAGAAATTTGAACCTTTCACAAACTGTGTTGCCGGATAACTGCCTGGTTCGCACAGCCGCACAAAGGTCTCATCCTTATAGAAACCATTATAAATTTCATATACCTCAGTATCTGACATGGGGGCGGCTAGTTTCGCATAGATCGTACTGAGAATACCCCTTGATATTGGCAAAAGATGCGGCGTAAAAGAGATGGCAACCTGTTTTTTGCTGAGTTTGCTAATCTCCTGCTCCATCTCCGGCGTGTGCCGGTGCTCTGCAACTTTGTAAGCTTTAAAGCCATCGTTCACCTCACAAAAGAGAGTCCCGGTCTGGGCTAAACGTCCTGCCCCGGAAGCACCGGACTTGGAATCCACGATAATGGTTTCAAATTCAATTGCTTCTGCCTGCAGCAGAGGGGCAAGGCCCAGAATAACACTTGTAGGATAGCAGCCGGGATTGGCAACCAAACGCGATTCGGCTATCTGCTGCCGATGCAGTTCTGGTAGACCGTATACTGCTTCAGCAAGGTATTCCTGTGCTGTATGGTTCTGATACCACTTCTCATAAACCTGTGCATCATGCAGCCGGAAATCTGCCGAAAGGTCTACAACTTTTTTGCCCGCTTTCAGAAGATCAGGAACAATTGCCATGGCTGTCTGGTGTGGGACTGCAGTAAAAAACAAATCCGCCCGATCAACCAATTCTTCTGCCTTCAGGTCTTCACAAACAATATCAACCATGCCTGCGAGATTCGGATAGACATCTGCAAGCTTCTTGCCTTTATATTGTCGGGAGGTGGCTACAGAGAGTTTAACGTCCGGGCAATTGCACAGCAGACGGGCCAGTTCAACACCCGTGTAACCGGAGGCCCCCACGATACCAATTTTAATCATTACCTCATCTCCTTCCTGAAGTTCGGCCTGACAGAATCTTCTTAAAATTATTGCTTCAATGAATATTTAGAACCTACGTCAAAATATAAACAAAAAAAAACAGGGGAAGGCAACCGCAAATTTGCCTTCCCCTGTTTTCGTAAAGCTAAGGGAATGTGAACCCGTAAACTGAAAATTAACGCTTCGAGAACTGGAATTTTGCTCTGGCCCCTTTCTGGCCATATTTCTTTCTTTCCTTGGCTCTCGGATCACGGGTCAAGAGCCCGGTTTTCTTCAATGTCAACCTGTATTCAGGATTCACTTCCAGCAGAGCCCTGGATATACCATGCCGCAGAGCTTCTGCCTGTGCGTTTTTGCCGCCACCCTTCAGGGTAGCCATAACATCATATTGCGATTCCGTTTCAGTTGTCTTGAAGGGCTTTTCAATCTTTTGGCGCAAAAAGCCCCCACCAAAATATTCTTCAACCGTATGATTGTTTACCTG
>JBDLJI010000025.1:0-12853 GCA_039714455.1 Thermodesulfobacteriota bacterium | reverse complement strand
CCTGCCCTTAACGTAGTTGGAGAGACTCACGACCATCTTAAAAAAGTAACCCCGGCTACCGAAGCGATGAACTGGTTGCCCTGGGTTCATATTATCATCGGCAACCTGAAAAAGTTTCTCAATGGCACGTATCATGGAGTGTCAACTCAATATCTGCAGGAATATCTTGATGAATTTTGTTATCGGTTCAACCGTCGTTTCTGGGAGCCTGAACTTCCTCTCCGATTACTGAACGCTTGTTTGAATCAGCAACCAATCAAGCTGTAAATCGTTAAGGGGCACATTCTGTTTTGATTGTGTTTTGGGTGCCGAATTTTAGGAAAATTACACATAACAAAAAAAGTTGGATAGAAAATCAACCCTTTTATGTTATAGAACTCTGGTCAGCAGTAGTCCGATAACGTTGGGAACGTTTCGGGAAACAACTTGAATGGAAAAAAGGTAATAATAACAAAAAGAAATGGCGGAAGTGCATGGGAATCGAACCCACCCACCAGGCTGTTAACCCGGTGCACCGGATTTGAAGTCCGGGAGGGCCACCAGAGCCCTTTCCACTTCCACTCATATATTTTAACTTATTGCATTATATGCAGATTATAAAGACATTTTTTTTCTTTTTTGGTATAAAGGGACAACTTTTCCTACTGGGAGGAAAGGGAGATATAGAATGAAATGTGACCGCCTGATTTCACTTGTAAAAAACTGGTATTTAAAGGTCCAGGAGGAGGCTATGGCTCCTGCTAGAATGGTGGCCTTTATGGAACAGCATATTTCGCAATGCGAAGAATGCCTTGATGACCCGGATGTTAGACAGGAGGCGGATAAAATACGGGAAATTGTTCTGCCGCCCTCAAAGGTGCCTAAGTCGAAAGTTGTCAGAGTACCCAAAGAAGATATCAAGGATTCTGAAGACATAGCAGAAGCCGAGACCTCTGAAGAAGACGAGGCTGTTGAAACTAAAGAAGATGCAGTAGAAGTTGAAGACGGTGGCGGTGACGATGAGGATGAAGTAGAAGACGACGATGAGGATAACGGCTTTAATCCTGAATTACTGGTTGAAGATGATGAAATATAAATTCTGGCTTTAGGGCTGAGAATATGAAAAAAGCGCTCCGATTGGAGCGCTTTTTTTTATGGAGTTTGAAAATATGGCGGAGAGTTTTGTGGCGTGGCAATCGTAGATAAAAACGGAGGAGCCATCTTTACTGGGCACAGGATTGAAAAAACTCAACATTATGTCATAAGGTGTTAATGCAAGCTTTTGGACGGTTTAGAATTATTGATATAAAAATGTGGGTTTTTGAAATTTAAATATATTATATGGATATTAAGCCATAACAGTAAGGATGATAACGATAAAAGGTGAGAGCATGAAAAAATTGCTTTTTCAGTTTTTAGCTTCTTCTGCCTGTTTTTTTATTATAAGCGGCTGCGCTACCTATCAAGCCAATCCCGGTTAGAGAAATCCGAAGACCTGAACTCCCTTCCACAGACAACACTTAATAATAATGAACGTTCCCAGGAGTTGCTCATTGTGCTTACTTTTTCAGGCGGCGGCCATGTCCTATGGAGTTCTTGAGGCCCTGGCTAAGGTGGAGATCCCATCGGAGAACCCACAAACTAAACATGATAATTCAAATCATACCCTTTTAGATGAAGTTGATTTTATCTCTTCGGTTTCGGGAGGAAGTTTCACTGCAGCGTATTACGGTCTGCACGGTAAAAAAGCTTTTGAAAACTATAAGGAACGCTTTTTATACCAGAATGTACAATCAGCTCCCCCCCGTTTTTGGAAAGGAGGTGTAGTTATGGCTACAGTTGTAATTCAAAAACGACCGCGCGAAAACGGTAACAGTTATGTCATTACATACAAAGACCCGAACTCTGGTAGGAAGCGATACTACAAGACTTTTCGGAAAGCCAATGAAGCACGGCAGGCAGCTAATGATCTACGATATTTACTGGATAATGGCAAGGTTGCATCTATTCAGAAAAACTATCGTAAATCAAAACTGCTGACTGTGGATGAGGCTTGTAAGAACCTGAAACGGGACTGGAGAGACAAAGCCCAAAATAAAGCGTTATCACCAGTAACTGTTGAGGGCTATCTTGGAAGGCTTGGTCAAATAGCCAGTGTTTTCGGTAAGCGTTTCCTTTGTGAGATAACGGAGAAAGAGATTCTGGCATATAGAAATGCTATTGCCAAGAGTACCTCTAATGCCAATGCGAACAGGATTTTATTTGTTGTGAAACAGATATTTTCCTGTGGTGAGGAACTTGGTGCTATAACCGAGAATCCTTTATCAGGTATTAAGATGTTAAGTGAAAAGGCTCATGAGCGAAATTGTTTTCTCTTACCAGATAGTCTTATGAAACTCCTTGAGGCCTGCCAACAGGTACGTTCGAGGTTCTACCTGGTCGCTATTATTTTTCTTGGTGCTGAACATGGTGCATCGAAGCAGGAAATATTATCGCTTAAATGGACTGACTTAGACTTTAATCATGAAGGTAAAGGGCTCATTCATTTCTTCCGTACCAAGAATAAACGTGAAAGTATGAATCCACTGCCAAAATCAGTTAAGCATTGGTGGGAAGGAACACAGGGGAACACATAGGGAACATATTGAGGTTTTTCTCCCCCAAAATGAAAAATCAGCAGGGAAGCATGGTTGCTAATCTGCTGATTATATTGTTTAAGGTGGTGGAGCTAAGCGGGATCGAACCGCTGACCTCTTGAATGCCATTCAAGCGCTCTCCCAGCTGAGCTATAGCCCCACATTCCCACTGCCAAACGCATTGGTGAAAAGAGGTGGTTGGATACCATGTTTGGGAAGAAAGTGTCAAGTTCTTTCTTGTTTATCAATGGTCATCTTATCCATATCTCTTGCCAAGCCCAAGAGACTTTGTTAGATTACGGCATTTTTCATGGACTTATGCCATGCTGCATGCTAGGACCATATTTGTCGGCATCGTGGAAAGCATGATGCCGACAGGTGTTGCACCCGTAAAATAATGATAATAGTAGGCCCCGCTGATGTCCGTGGTTTTTTTTAGGACTTTGGCCTATTTCGGAAAAAACTTAATCTGATAACTATAATAATATAAAAAGGATATTTTCAATGTTTTCGCCCTTAAACTCAATTCTTGGCTGGATGTCAAACGACTTGGCAATTGACCTCGGTACAGCAAATACCCTTGTATATATGAAAGGCAAGGGCATAGTTCTGCGTGAACCTTCAGTTGTAGCGATCCGCAAGGATGCCAGGGGCAATAAGGTGCTGGCCGTAGGCAAAGAGGCCAAAATGATGGTCGGGCGGACACCGGGTAATATTATTGCCACGCGGCCCATAAAAGATGGAGTTATTGCCGATTTTGAAGTCACGGAAGCAATGCTCCGCTACTTTATTAAAAAGGTGCATAACCGGCGTACCTTTGTGCATCCCCGGATAATAATCAGCGTGCCTTCAGGAATTACCCAGGTTGAAAAGCGTGCGGTTAAGGAATCGGCTGAATCTGCCGGGGCCCGGGAAATATATCTGATCGAGGAGCCGATGGCAGCAGCAATCGGCGCAGGGCTGCCAATTACTGAGCCAACGGCAAACATGATAGTTGATATTGGCGGCGGCACCACGGAAGTTGCTGTAATTTCGCTCGCCGGTATTGTTTATTCCAAGTCGGTTCGGGTTGCCGGTGATAAGATGGATGAGGCTATCCTGCAGTATATCAAACGGAAGCACAACCTGGCTATCGGCGAGCGCACAGCTGAGTTGATCAAGACCACCATCGGGAATGTGATGCCTGAAGAGCCATATGAGACCATGGATATCAAGGGGCGCGATCTTGTATCCGGCGTTCCGAAAACCCTTACCATCAATTCAGCCGAGATCAGGTCAGCGATCTCGGAACAGGTTGATTCAATTCTTGATGCAGTAAAAATGGCACTGGAACTAACCCCGCCGGAACTGTCTGCCGATATTGTTGATCAGGGTATTGTACTGACCGGCGGCGGAGCTTTACTGAGAAATCTTGACCAACGTCTCAACAAGGAAACAGGCCTGCCAATAATCGTTGCCGAGGACCCACTCTCATCAGTAGTACTTGGATCAGGTGCTGCACTCGATAACATCGATATCTTGAAAGAGGTTAAGATCAACTGGTGACCGGCAAAACCGATCAGGTAGCATATCCCGAAATTATGCCATTGTAGCAAGCATTGGGCAAAGAGAGGTTTTCCAGTTGAGCAGAATGATACGGAAGAGAGGAAAGCGATCAAGACAGATGCGTTTTTTCCTGCTTTTAGGCTGTCTTCTGACTGCAATTCTCATTCTGACAATTTCCATGGCAGGCCGTAAGGAGTTTACCTCTCTCCACAAGTTTGGCCTTGAAGTCATCGGCCCCGTTCAATCAGCAATTTCTAAAGCCTCCAACTATGCAGGTGGTTTCAGGAAGAAGTATGTGGATCTTCTCCGTGTCAGGGAGGAGAATGAGCAACTCAGGCAGGAATTATTTCAATACAGGGCTGCCAACATTGAATACAGGGAAGCCCTGGCAACGAACGCTCGCCTGCAAAAGTTGCTTGATCTTAAGGAGTCCCTTCCTCCCCCTACCTTAACAGCAGAAATTGTTGGCAAGGATCCATCTCTCTGGTTCCGCACATTTACAATTAATCGAGGTTCCAGTGACGGTGTTCAGAAGGGCATGCCGGTTGTAACCGTCGAGGGTGTTGTTGGTCAGGTCCTGACTTCATCCCCTAATTATTCCAAGGTTTTGTTGGCAACAGATCCAAACAGTGCTGTTGATGTCATAACCCAGAAAACAAGGGTGCACGGAATTGTGAAGGGATTGGGACATGATGCCTTCAGCCTTAATTATGTCTTAAAAAGTGCTGTGGTTGAAAAGGAGGATTTTGTTCTCACCTCAGGTCTTGGAGGGGTTTTCCCCAAAGGGCTTATGGTAGGAACCGTTTCAGAGATTACGAAAAGCCGCCGCGGCATGTTTCAAAAAATCGAAATTATGCCTGCAGTAGATTTTTCTCAACTTGAACATCTCATAATAATAATGAAAAAAGATTCTCTGACAGAGGACTAAGCGACAGCCCGCATTTCTCACGAATATTTCAGCAGTCAACTGCAAAACTTGAAACTGCTTGACTTATAACCTGATCAGCGGGATATGAATAATTGCAGAGTGTTATAAATAATTATGAAAATAAAATTATCTGCTGAGATGTTCGCCAAAGGCAAGCCGATACATCCGTATATCCTGCAGAGTAAGGCGTTTCACATACTAAAGTATAGTTCAAGCCCCTTACTCTTTGTCTATCCGGCGTCTCGGCTTGTGAGAAACCCGGGCTAGCCTTCAATGTTTATTATTATATACCTGATACTCGGCATATTTATTCTTATTCTGCAGACAACCTTTATGCAGCAGTTGCCGGCCTGGCTGGGCAAGCCGGATATTCTCTTTTTGTTGATAGTCTATATCGCCTGCCAGGTAGATATTTTTCGTGGTGCGTTCATCATCCTTTTACTGGGGTTGTTCATGGATACTTTCTCTGGAGTTTTTTTAGGGCTTTATCCAGTGATTTATCTCCTGGTTTTAGCTTTTATCAAAGGGATTTCGAGGCAGATTGCCATCAATAAGTTCGCCTACCATCTTCCCCTGGCAGTTATCAGTTATTTATTTGTCAGTATCGGGATGTATTTTTTTTCTTTATTTCTGGCACCGGATTCCCCACCGGAATGGTCCTGGGGAACAATACTGCTTCAATTGCTTATACTTGCAGTTATAGGTACACCGGTTTTTGGAATCTTTGATAGTATTATGAATTTTTGCAGGAGCAGTTCAGCCTCTGGACGCTTCCTGGGAATAAATAAATCAAATCGTTTCAAATAGTGAATTTCTCAGATGCAACCCCCGAAGCAGCTATTTACGAAGTTAAAAAAAATTGATGTAGAAGAGCTGAATCAGCTGAAGAAGAGAACGGATGCTGCGACACTTGTCATCATTTTTTTCATTGTCATCATTTTGGCCCGGTTGTGGTTCCTCCAGATTCACTATGGCAGTAAATACCGGGAGTTGGCGGATAATAACAGGGTCCGCATGCTCGATGTTGTGGCCCCGAGAGGTACTATCCTGGACCGGGAGGGCCGAACCATAATCACCAACCGCCCAAGCTTTAATATTATATGGGTAAAGGAGGATTCTCCCGACCCGGATGAAATTATTAAAAAGCTGTCCAGAATTTTCAATGAGGAAATTGCTGTTCTTCTTAAAAGAGTGAGGGAGGCAGCTGATA
Source organism: Thermodesulfobacteriota bacterium (assembly GCA_039714455.1). GTDB lineage: Bacteria > Desulfobacterota > Desulfobulbia > Desulfobulbales > BM004 > BM004. The sequence continues at coordinate 6,555 of JBDLJI010000025.1, read as the reverse complement.
ATCCCAGACATATTCCGATAATGCTCAAGGAGGATGTTGACTGGAAAACCCTTGTGTATATTGAGAACAATCACTATGAGTTGCCTGGCGTTAGGATCGAGGTTCTGCCAAGAAGGGATTATCTTTTTAATGATCTGGGGTCTCACATGATCGGCTACCTGGGCCAGATCAATATGAAGGAACTGGAGGAAAGGAAATGGGGTAATTACCAGAGTGGCGACCTGCTTGGCAAGAGAGGATTTGAAAAGCTTTATGAAGATGAATTGCGGGGAGAAAAGGGCACCACGTACATGGAGGTTGATGCACATGGTTTTGAACAGCGCCAGTTAAAGGGCAAGGAGCCTCTTTCCGGTAATGATCTGCAACTTACCATTGACCTGGATTTACAGCTTGAAGCTGAAAAGGCCATGGCAGGGAGTGCAGGTGCAGTTGTAGCCATGGATATTAAATCGGGGCGAATCCTTGCCTTTGCCAGCGCACCGCCTGTTCATCTGGAAGACTTTACCGGCGGCATCTCAACAAAAAAATGGCAGGCCCTGCTCAATAATATTAAACGCCCCTTGGTGCATAAAACCATACAGGGACAATATCCTCCCGGGTCAACCTATAAAATAATCACAGCCCTTGCCGGGCTGTCAAAAGGGATTATAAATCCCAATACGGTTTTTTACTGTTCCGGGTCCATGAGGTTCGGCAACCGCAGATACGGCTGCTGGAAGGAGGGCGGCCACGGGCCCGTCAGTTTACATCGAGCTCTGGCTGAATCATGTGATGTCTATTTCTATCAGGTCGGCTTAAAGGTAGGGGTTGATTCCCTGGCAGAGTATGCGAATCGCCTGGGACTTGGACATAAAACCGGAATAGATTTTGAATATGAAAAGTCAGGCCTGATTCCTACCGCAGCCTGGAAAAAATTAGCAAAAGGAGTCTCCTGGCAGGAGGGTGAGACCCTTTCAATCGCCATTGGCCAGGGGTTTAATCTCGTTACGCCGTTACAGGTTGCCCAGATGACCTCTGCCCTTGCAAATGGGGGTATTCTGTATAAGCCGTTTTTGATTGAAAAGATTATTGATCCTGAAGGGCACGTAATCAAGGAATTTGAACCAATAATAGATGTTGAACTCATCGGCATGGAAAAAAATTTAGAGTTTATCCGGAAAGGGCTGGTCGGCGCTGTAAATGACAGACACGGTACCGGAACAGCAGCCCGCTTGAAAGATATTACGGTTGCCGGCAAGACCGGTACGGCCCAGGTCGTTACGATGGAGAAATTTAAAGAGGTTGATGAGGAGGATGTAAAATATAAACATAGGGATCATGCCTGGTTTACCAGTTTTGCACCGGCGGAAAATCCCGAAATTGTCGTTACAGTCCTGGTGGAACACGGGGGCCACGGCGGTTCTGCTGCAGCTCCGGTAGCAAAGAAAATCCTGGAGAGATATTTTGCCAAAAAAACTGGAACAGAGATTGAAAATGTTCAAGACGAACAGGCAAGTTTACAATAAAAGAATAAATAGTAATTTGAGTAATTTCTTAGACCTCGTCATGGTTATTCGTAAGTATATTGGGGTGATTATTCAAACTGAATGTTATATGAAAGTAAAAATTGAGATGGAAAATGTTTCGTTTTGACCGACAGCTGATAAAAAATTTTGACTGGGTAATGCTTGTGGCAGTACTTCTGATTGCTGCCATGGCACTGGTAAATCTTTATAGTGCCACCTATGCCGGGGGAACTGCCGGCACCCATGTCTTTATCAGACAGTTCTATTTTTTTCTGGCTGGACTTTCATTTATCGTGATCATAAATTTGTTTGATTATCGGCTACTGCTGAGCTGGAATTACCTCCTGTATGGTATTGTCGTCTGCCTGCTCCTGGTTTCTCTGCTGTTCGGAGGAAGTATTGCCGGTACGCAGCGCTGGATAGATCTTGGTTTTTTCAGGCTACAGCCTTCAGAGCCGGCGAAATTAATGCTGGTCATTTCCCTGGCCAGCTATTATTACCGCAAGGATACAGGCCGGGGTTTTACAATCGGGCAACTGTTAGTGCCCATGGCGCTGACCGGGGTATTTTTTATTCTTGTCCTCAAGCAGCCGGACCTTGGGACCGCCCTGATGTTTGCCGGTATCTTTATTTCCATGACCCTGTTTGTGAAGCTGAAGTGGTCAACAGTAGGGGTTATTCTGGGAGGTTGCAGTGCGATAATCCCTATTGGCTGGATGTTTTTTCTGAAACCTTACCAGCGGCAGCGTATACAGACCTTTTTGAATCCGGAGAGTGATCCCACCAACAGCGGTTACCATATTTTGCAATCTAAAATTGCAGTGGGCAGTGGGCTTAAATTTGGCAAGGGCTATCTGAAAGGCACCCAGGGGCATCTGCACTTTCTGCCGGAGCGGCATACTGATTTTGCCTTTTCCGTCTGGGCTGAGGAATGGGGTTTTGCCGGGGCTCTTTTTTTTCTGGCCATCTATTTTTTCATGATTCTCTGGGGGCTCAATGTCTGCCTGGCCTCCCGGGACAAGTTTGGCGTGCTTCTGGCTTTCGGCATTGTTTCTCTGATTTTCTGGCAGGCCATTATTAACCTGCTCATGGTCATGGGGTTTCTGCCGGTGGTAGGCATCCCGCTGCCATTGTTCAGTTACGGCGGATCATCACTGATGACGACCCTTATCGGCATCGGCTTGCTGATGAATATCCGTATGCGACGGAACCAGGTAAGGAAAAACTGATAAGTCTTTTGGGGTATATGGTGCAATAACTATTTGATAACCATATCAACCCGTTGGGCGCCGCTTCCATCTGCACCTGTTTTCGGCTCTATGATAAATAATCTTTCCGGTTCAACCGGACCTGTCTCCACCAGAAAGGACTTTACTCTCTTTGCCCTCTGAATTGCCAGCAACCGTAAATCGTCCTCTGTAATTATTATATTATCCCGCAATAATTTTTCCATTTCTTCAGGTGGCAGTCTCTTGGTAAATCCAAGAGCGTTTTTCGGCTTGTCAAATTTTGCTTCCTTGTACGCCTTTTTAAGGAAAGTTTTATACTCTTCAGGCTTAATAATTATTTCATCCAAAGGAGTGGTTTCATCTTTTTTCTTGGATAATTTTTTATATTTTTCATTTTTCAGCAGCTGTTTAAATTGTTTTTCATGTAATACCTTACTTTCCTGCTCGGCATTGACGCTGCCCTTAAGGTCCATTTTCAACCCAGGCCTGTCGTACAGGATATTGGCAATGGTCTCAAGCCTTTTGGTATATTCCGCCTCAATCAGGGAACTGCCGGAAGTGAAATCCACGTATTCCAAATCTTCTCCGTCCGGGATGAGCGCTCCCAGAAGAGCGAAAGGCGACGTGGCAGCCTTGGCAATCAGGTTGACGATGACCTTAAATACAACACCACCAATGCTGAATTCTGGATCATCGAGATCGCCTTTTACAGGAACATTTAAAGTGATTTCACCCTTGCGGTTTTTGAGCAGGGAAATGGCGAGGTTGATAGGTAAATTCATAGAATCCGGACTTTCAACCGTTTCCCCCAGAGTAAACTGATCGAGAAAAGCTTTGTTTTGGGCTGTTATCTTTCTGCTTTCCACCAGGTATTTCAGGTCAAGGGAGAGCTTTCCCTTGGCGATTGTATAACCGATATATTTTCCTGTGTACGGCGTGGTCGGGCTTAGTTCGATATCTCTGAAATTAATAACCAGGTCGGCAAAAAGTTCATCACCCAGTGGATTCACAATACCGGTTATTAGCAGCGGTGCATGCTGATCGAGCTTGCCGCTGATGTTTACTTCTGACATGACATCAGCGCGTGATGATAATCCCGTAATGGTGCCCGACAATTCAGACAAACTGCTGGCATAATTGGGGGTAATGTTGCGGTCCAGAATCTCGATTTTTCCATTTTCAAGCTTTACTGAGTCAATTTCAACCAGCAGGGATTTTCCCCCTTCTTCAGCCGCACTTTTCTCCCGGACCTCTGTATCTGATTCACCCGAATCCTTTAAAACTGCCTTCAGGTTCAAAACCCCATCATCAAACACGACAATTTTATTATAAAAGTCGTGCCAGCCGATTTCCTTGATCCTGAATGCAAAACGGCTGGAGTCATACTCCATTCCCTCAAGGCGGAGATTTTTCCACTTGAGAAATTCCTCTCCAACAACCGGATCAAAGGATGAAAAATTTGCAACCCCGCCATTTCCACGGAATGAAGTAGTTATTTCTTTGCCTTTGGTCTTCGACACCATGAGTTGTCCGTTGAGTGATACTGCCCCGCCACTGTTAGCCAGGGCGACCTTGTCGGCAAAATAGGGTTGCAGGTTTTTTGCCTGCAGATCGGCAACATCAAGTGCCAATGAAACTGACAGCGGCGCAATGGTGATTGGCCCCTTTATTGAAACGATTCCCTTTTTATCAATACGCAGACCAAGATCAACAGATCCCTCGCTGTTTTCAATGGTTGAGATGTTTTCAGCAGTGAGGTTGATTTTATCGGCCAGTACAGTTGTGGGTTCTGCAGGGACATGATCCTGTAAAACGAGACTGTATTGATCGATGGCCCCTTTATGCAGGGTTGCCGTCCATGGTAAAGATGTGTCTGCCTCAGCCGTATCAGGTTTTTTCCTCTGCGCCTCCCTTGGCCTGAGCAGTTCGTTTACAATGACGAGTCCGTCTTTTTTGCGCACAAGATGCAGTTCACCATTGCTGCTGGAAAAGTTTCCAATAGTCAGCTGCCGTCCATTCAGATCGAGAGAAGTCTCCTTGATTGACATTGAAGGAATTTTGAGAAGTTTCTTGGTGTCTTTATTATTTATTACAATGGAATCGAGCAGGATCGTAATGTTATCCGCTCTTGTAATTGCAACGTCGTCAGTCCTGGAATAGCTCAGGTCTGCAGCCAGATCAAGAGTGCCGTCCATAACTGTTGGAGTAATAATCTCAGCATAGTATGGACTGAACCGTGGGATCTGCAGGTCCTGCAGGGCGCCATGCAATTGAGTCGCCAGAGGATTCAGGCTCAGTTTGCCATTTACCATAATGGATTCTTCGGCTTCGGTCTGCATTGAGATATCATAGGTCGCTTCTGCACCTTCAAGGGTCGAGAGACCTGTGACCTTTATTTCAACAGGATTCATGGTCGTCTGGAACTGCTCAGCATTGCTTTGATCGTCAAAACGTACTGTGCCGCCGTTTAAAACAATTTCATCCACAACCAGTTTGAAAATCGTCTCTTTGGCAGAAGAATCCGGTTCAGCCGGTTTGGCTGCTGTTTTTTTCTCTAACAGGGCCAGCGGCAGGATATCGCCATCACTGTTGCGGCGAAGAAGAAGTTCCGGCTCGCGAAGGGAGACACTTGCTAAATGGAAATCCTGCTCCATGGGTCTGGAGTCAAGTATTGTTATATCGAGTTGTGGGATCGCCAGATAACTCTCACCCTGCATTTCTGTGACATTGATCTCTCTCAATGAGAAGTCTCCGGTCAGGGTAATTGCCGGTTTATTACCGGGCTGCATTTCAAATCCCAAGACAGCCATGATATCCAGATATCCTGATTTTAGTGTCAAATTGCCGGATTTAGGAAGATATGCCAGGTATTCAGGGATATCGATGTTGTTGACCTGGATGTCAAAAACCGTACGGCGGGTATCATGAAAGGGTATGGTCCTGCCCGTCAAATTCACAGGCGTATCATTTATTATGGCTGAAAAGGCCGGCTGCACATTTATTTCAACTTCGTGCACCACATTGGACAGAAAAGGAATCGCAAGATTCAGGTTCTCAACTTTGTGGGTTGTGTCTTTCGGCTCATCGAGAAATACGATTGCACCGTTTATTATTTCAATGTTGTTGACTGAAAAAAGAAAGGGTTTTGAGTCGGTTTTTTCCTTTGGGCTTGAAGAACCAACTATGTCTGAAAAGTTATAGGATAGATCCTTAAACCGGGCAAGATTCACCCGAGGACCAGTTAATGTCAGAGTCTTGATGACCAGGGCTCTTTTAAAGAGAGAAAACGCCTCCAGGTCGATAAACAACTGATCAAAGGCAACAAAATGATGGTCTTTCGAGAGATCTTTTACGAGGAAATTGTTGACGGCAGCCTTAAATAGATAGGGGTTGATCTGTATCGTTTCGATGGAAACTGAGCGTTTGAGGTTTTCAGAGAGTTTTTTCTCAAGGGTGTTTTTTAACACCGCCGGCAGCACCAGGAAGCCGATAACCGAATAAAGCAGGAAAGCGATGGCAATACCAATGAGAACCTGCTGGTGTTTACTCATAGCACTGGTTTTATGACCTTTGGGTGAGCTCTTTTTCATGCGCCCTCCTTCATGGTTTTCAAATTTGATGGCAGCACATGATGATTATAAAGTATAAACTGCGTATCCCGCTTGATCCTGGCAGTTCGATTTTTACCACCCAAGTTGCCTTGTTTTTTTCAGGACCAGTTCTTTTAACGAATCAATAAACTCCGGCATGCAGTTCAAAGAGGCCGCTCTTTCCATCCTTATGCCTAAGTTCTGGGCCATTTCACGGTAGAGCATGTCTAT
>JBDLJI010000024.1:0-12875 GCA_039714455.1 Thermodesulfobacteriota bacterium | reverse complement strand
TTTCTTCCGCCATTCAGAGGGCGACACCGTAGCATATTTCCCAATAAAACTCTAGCGCAACTTATGAATAATGCGGTCTAGGAGCCTGTCGGATAATTCCGACAGGCTCCTAGACCAACCTTAAGAGTGCCAAACATCTACAAAGCACTCCATCCCCGGGAAATTAATGCTTATAAAATTACTTCTTGACACAGCCCCGTTTTCTAAATTTTACTATTCATCCGACGTAATTTTTTATTTAGAAAGTAGCAGTCTGCTTTGGTAGCATCTAACCGGATTTTAAACAAAACACATTAATATATGAGGATATTTCCATGAAAAAAGTAACACAGGGCGACCATGTGACTATTGAATATAAAGGTATGATTGAGAATGGAGACACTGTCGAAAGCTCTGCAGATACAGGCCCCTTCGAATTAGAAGTTGGGGGAGGCGCTATGCCTCCGGGCTTTGAAAATGCGCTTATTAACATGAGAGAGGGCGAAGAAAAAACAGTTGTCCTGCAACCGAATGAAGCTTTCGGGCATAAAGATAAAAACCTGCTACACAACGTTAATAGAAATGTCTTTGGGAAAAATATAACTCCGAAAACAGGGATGGTCCTTGGAATGACTGTGGACAAAGACGGCCAGAAACAAAAAATACCAGCCCTTATTACTGCAGTTAATGGTGAGGAGGTGACAATAGATTTCAACCATCCTCTGGCAGGCAAAGCCATTACCTATAAATTTATTGTAACGGCAATCAAGTAGTCGATGTTCTAGTCAAACTGAAAACCCTTTTCAGAAAATAGCCGTAAACACATATTCACAGCTTCAGAGTCATAGAGGTTTCCACTTTCCTCCTTTATATGCTCAAGAGCCGTTTCCACACCCATTGCAGGACGATACGGGCGGTGGGAGGCCATGGCCTCAACCACATCGGACACGCAGATGATTTTTGCCTCAATGAGTATCTGTTCCGAGGAAAGTCCCTGGGGATAACCGGAACCGTTCAGCCTTTCATGGTGTTGATGCACGATCTGGGCAATTGGCCAGGGAAAATCAATGGTCTTCAGCAGATCATACCCAACCTGGGAATGCGTTCTGATCAGGCTAAATTCGATATCGTTCAGACGACTGGGCTTTGAAAGAATTTCAGCCGGCACATAAATTTTCCCAAGGTCATGAACAACCCCTGCCATGAAAATACCCTCTATCTGATGGGCAGGAAGATCCATTTCCTCGGCAATTGCTCGCGCCAATGTTGCCACTCGACGTTGATGCCCTGCTGTATAAGGGTCCCGAACTTCAACTGTAGATGCGACAACCTTGATAGTTCCAGACAATACCTTCTGCAATTTATCAACATGCAGTTCTATCTCTTTTCCTGCTGCAATTCTTTCAATACGGGTCCGTAAGGCACGGATACCATAGGTAAGGTCATTGGCCAAACCCATGAGACGGTCTATTTCACTTTTGTCAAATGCTTCAGATGTTGAAGCATAAATTGTTAAAACTCCCAAAACATTTTCCTCATATATCAAAGGCAGAGCAACAGATGAATTGAATCCTCTTTTAAGCATTTCTTCCTGCCAGAATATAAAAGTGGAATTCTCGCTGGTATTTTCATTCACCACCGGTTTCCCCGTCCGGATAGCTGTTCCGGTAGGTTCATTTCCATGCTCACAATCGTCCCATGAAATTTTTATTGTTTCCAGAAACCCGTCATTTTTTCCCATCCAGGCAACCGGTTTGACACTTTTTTCAATATTCTGTTCAGCAAAACCTACCCAGGCCATTTTATAACCACCCACCGCGACAATAATTCTGCAAACCTCCTCGATAAGATTCTGCTCATCCGTAGCCCTGACCACTGCATGGATACACTCACTGAGCATGGTCAGCTCAAGGTTAATATTGCTCAACAGTTCCTCGGCTTTTTTACGCACTTCCATCTCTGTTTGAAGATCATTATATGCCTTCTCCAGTTCCAGTCGCCTCTCCTCAACTTCAGCTGTTCTGGTTTTTACTTCTTCCTCCAAATGGACCCGGTAGCTTTTCCGCTGCTCTATAAATTCGGCCCTCTCCAGGGCCTTGTTCACTGCATGTTCCAGTACACCCATATCATGAATGGGCTTGGCAATATAGTCCCAGGCGCCCAGCTTCAAAGCCTTGATGGCATCACCAATAGTCCCCATGCCTGAAACCAGGATAACCGGAGTATCCGGAGACTCCTTGGTTATATGACCCAACACTTCCAGACCGTCCATTTCCGGCATCCTGAGATCCAACATAACCAGATCCGGCCTTTCACGACGGAATGTCTCTAAACCAAGGAGACCATTTTCAGCCTGTAAAACTTCATAGCCGCTGTCTTCAAGATATGCGACCAGAATCTCCCGGACAAATTCATCATCATCAACTGTCAGAACTTTTCTTATCTTTTCTGTTCCCATGCTGGATTCAAATTCCCTTTTTCTCTATTTCTATAAAAAGAATGATGCAGCTAACACTTTTATCATCCCGGATTTTCTTTATGATTTCCCTTAAATTTGCCCTGAAAAACATCCTAATTTTTTTTACATACTACTTTATTTAACTCAACGGGAGCCTGATTGAAAATATTGTTCCCCTGCCTGGCTCAGATTCGACATCCATCAAGCCCTGATGCGCAACCGTTATAAGAAAATAACTGACCGCAAGGCCAAGACCGGTGCCCTCCCCTGGTGGCTTCGTTGTAAAGAAAGGTTCAAACACCCTTCGCTGAACCGTTTCATCCATACCTACTCCATTGTCCTCCACCTCTATTAAAACCATATTCCTTTGAGCTTCATGCCTGGTGCGTAAGACAATCTTCGGGTTTTCCAGCAGTATCTCCTCGCTAAATACTGCCTGGGCTGCATTACGGATCAAATTACGCATAACCTGTTCAATTTCCGATGAGATGCAGGGGACTTCAGGGAGGCTGGAATCATATTCCTTAACAACTTTGATGCTGTCAAAATGATACTTTTCCTTATACTCCTCGTTGGACATTACCGTTTCAAGGAGACTGTCCAGCAGTTTTTCCAGGTTTCTTAATTCCTTGGGCGCCTGATGAACCTGACTGAACTGGAGCATGTAAGAAACTATATCTGCAGCCCTTTTCCCGGAACTCCTTATACCTTTAAGAAATTTGGGGATTTGACGCTGGTCAATATATTCCTGGACCTTTTTCAAATCTAAACCAAGTTCAGCCGCCGTTTCGATATTTTTCGGAAGTTCAGGTGATAAGCGCCGTATAACATTCTGGGCTCCCTGGATGATGCCACCCAAGGGGTTATTGATCTCATGAGCCATTCCTTCAACAAGCCCGACCACAGAAGTCATCTTTTCAGACTGAACCAGCCTGTCTTCCATCAACACCCTCTCTGTAACATCATCAATCCGAATAACAGCTCCTTTGTAATCCTCAAGACGTAAAGGATAAATTATTATATCGGTATAACGGCCTACTCCTTCCCGGGGTGTAGAGTACACACGTTCAAGCTTTTGGATATTCTGCTGCTTTACTGTCTGGTTGATGTTGGGTATCTTTTCACTGAGCATAGGGTATACTGCCTCCAGCTGCCGGCCATATGCCTTTTCCGGTTCAAGACCGGTCACTTTTGTTGCTTCATTGTTCATTTGATTAACACGTCCATCTGAATCGACACCTATCAGGGCTGATGGCATAGCATTAATGATATTTTGCAGATACAACTGGACCTTGGCAATATCATCTTCCGCCTTTTTACGCGTCGAAACATCTGCAAAAGTTAAGACAGCTCCCTGGATTTCCCCGTTTTCAATTACCGGAGTACTTATATAATCGACCGGAAACCTGGAACCATCCTTTCTGAAATAGATTTCATCTGTTCCATGATGAACTTGACCATCGTTTAATGCGGCTGATATGGGACATTCCTCTTCTGGATAGGGTGTTCCATCGGTTTTGGTGTGGTGAATAGTATAATGCTGACTCCGCCCGATTAACTCTTCGGGCTCCCAGCCGAGCATCTTTGCTGCAGCGGGATTGACAAAGGTAGTTATACCCTTTTTATCAATTCCGTAAATTCCCTCTCCTGCTGCTGTAAGAATCTGTTCCTGCTGGCCCCTTAATGTCTCCAGAGCAGCCTCAGCCTGCTGCCTTTCAAATATCCTGCTTCTCATTCCAAGGTAACTGATGACTATGCCTAAAATACCGAGGAACCACCAAAGTAAATGTCCCCACTTCAGCATTTTAAGTTGCTGCAGATTTGCAATTCCGAACTTGGACAATGGTATCCTGATAGTTATGCCACCACGGACATCTCCTATCTCATAACCATCTTCTGCATGACATTTAAGACAGGGCTTTTCAATTACAAAGGGCTGCATAAGCAAAAAATTCTGCTCCCCGTTAATTGTTACAACTTCTCCCACTTCTCTCTCGCCTTTTATCAAGGCATTCAAGGCTGCAGTTTCCCACTCGTCAGCTTTGTCGGAGATACTGACTGGATCAAGGCTTTTAAGCTCTCCTCTTGCTATATAATCTTGCCCGGCAAGTTCATATATTTCATCCATCATCAAGGCATGAGCAGCTAAGACCAGATGTTTTCCGGACGGAGTGATTATTTCCTGCTCCGTTACGTCAGCCGGCAGTTTATGAATACGATTTTTTTCTGCCGGAATATAGATGCCACCCTGCAAAGCGTTCCATCTGCGATAGCTGTTATCACTCTGGATATAGGCACGGGCCACATTGAGAGCCACCTCCCTGGTCTCCTGATGTTGGAAATGGAGGTTCCATACCAGGGAGACTATTACAGTACATGTCCAGCATACGCCCAAAACAGCGCTGTAAAAACCGACTCTGGTTGATCGTTGCTTTTTGTTAGAAACTGCGCTTGTCACCTGTAATCCTTACTGTGTCCCGTAAATCTCTGTTTACACCGGGAAGAATTGATTTGCGAAAAATTCCACTCTCGCTTACCGTTGAACATTCACCGTTTTACTAAAAAGAATACACCAAGACAAACCTAAAGGGACTATAGGTTGTTTGCATCTCCCAGATGCCATACAACTATATTATATTATATAAAAAAAGAAGGTTGTGCACCACCAAAAAGCATATAAACAATCACAATTCCTAATAGTACCGGCTACAAATTTCTCATGCCGTTTATATACTGATAATAGCAGGGACAGAAAATCTTCTTACATAAAGGCACAGCATGGAAAACTCAATCTCTTGGGAAACTGACCTGAAAAAGGCGCGTGATCGTGCTCAATTACAACACCTGCCAATATTGTTGTTCTTCCACAACCCTGACTGAACCGGCTGCCAGCAGATGGATGCAGTTACGTATCCCGACAATAAGATTGTTGAATTTATCCAAAAGTCATTTATTCCTCTCCGGGTACCACATGACGCAAAACCACTGTCCGCTGATTTCAATATCAAATGGACACCAACTTTAATAACCCTTGGTTTAGACGCAAAAGAACATCATCGCACTGTTGGTTTTCTTGACCCGGGTAATTTTATTGCCAATTCACTTCTCGGCATAGGTAAATACCATTTTGATAATGGCCGTTACCTGGAGGCGTTATCATTTTTTAATACTGTTATTTCTGATCATTCCCAAAATGATGCGGCAGCAGAGGCAATTTTTCTTCAGGGTGCATCGCGCTATAAAAATTCAGGTAACCCGATTCATCTGAAAGAGGCGTATGAGTCCCTCAGCAGCAAATATCCCGATAGTGAATGGACCAAAAGGGCTTATCCATACCGACTGTTGTAAGCGGTATTTACATCATACAATGGTATAAAACTGAAAAAGCCCCTCCAGATAATACGGAAGGGGCTTTTTCAGATGACTGTGCTTTTTTGTAAACACATTCACCATATATCATGGTTTATAATTATAAATCCATTTTTCTGATTTACACCTTGGACAGCGGTTATCAACATGATTTTTCTTGGGCCATTCATGCGAACAATCCTCACAGTAGTAGATCGCGAACTCTGAGTCAGAGTTATATATCCATACAGTTATCCCCAGAAGACATATCATGTATATCGCCAATTGCGCAACTGATGCATAAGGGCTTGTGGTAATAGTTTTGGCAAAAAATGTAATCAGAAGAAACGCCGGGATGAAAGCAAGGACAAACCCGCTGCTGGCAGCATAAAACAATCTTAATTTTAATATCTTTTTCATGGTCGCTGTATTTAACATTTTAATATCTAAAAACCTCTCTATTTCTTGAAGAATGCAACGAAGAGCGAGAAAGGATGAAACATTCACCGGGTTCTTCAAAAGCATTTTCATGCAATATTTTCTTACTTCCCGACAAAATGATCATATCCCTGATAGGTTATCTCCCGACGTTCACCACCATTGCACAGAAACACCCCTTGCTCTTCTACAATCCGGCCAATACAGAAAATCTCCCTGTCGAACTTATCAGAAACCAGTTGGAGCAACTTTTGTTTATCTGGAGCCCTGGTCGTAAAAAGGAGCTGATAATCCTCCCCTCCTTTGAGCGCCCAGTCAAGTACTTCAGCATCCAGTTCTGTCGCAGCATGTTTCAGAAACATGGAAAGAGGCAGGAAATCCTGCTGAATTTCCGCCCCGACATCACTTTCCTGACAGAGATGGGCAAGATCGGTGGCCAGACCATCAGAGATATCCATCATTGCATGGACAAAGCCACTGGCAGAAAGGATTTTTCCAAGATCAATTTGTGCTTCTGGATCAAGATGCGCTTCAATAAGCTGCTGCCATTTACCAGGCATCTCAGCAGGTTGGCATTGACCACTTCGGCATAATTCAAGACCTGCCGCAGCATTACCGAGTGAACCGGATACCCAGATCAAATCCCCGGGTTCCGCCCCTGAACGAAAACATATTTGCCCCCTGTCCCCCTCTCCTGTGACAGTAACTGAGAGTATAAAATCATTTTGACTTTTAACCGTATCACCGCCGACCAGCAGGGTGTCATGTTCATTAAGTACCGAGGTAAACCCTGACATAAAGTCATCGAACCATGATGGTACTGATCCTGGGAAAGCGACACTCAACAGACAGGTGCGTGGTTGGCCGCCCATGGCAGCTATATCACTTAAATTAACAGAAGCACATTTTCTGCCGAGCAGGTATGGAGGATGCCAGGCCAGATCAAAATGCACTCCCTCCACAAGGGTGTCAGTAGTGAGAAGCAAGCAGTTCTCCCCATCTTTTTTAAGGACTGCACAATCATCCCCAATACCCTTGATCAGGTACTCCCTGTCATGGCTTTCCACATAGTGCAGAATACTATTAATACATTCCCTTTCAGAGGTCATGACTGACTGCCTTACTATAAATGAAGGGGTGCCGAAAACTATTTAATTCGACGCAATGAAGTCTTGTCCTTGTTATCCTGCTGAGTATCATCTTTGACAGGCTGTTTTTTTGTGTCAAAGATGACTGCCTTCATAAACCGATCTTCGCCATCCATGGTAAATATCTCATGCCCTGTCATCTGCTCTGTCCTTAAAATCCAGGCAATCTTTCTTGGCGGCAATGATAAAACATGCATGCTTACATGCCACCACTCGTCTTTTTTTGTATCGTCACGTACTATATCGCTTACCAGGGCGTAAACCAACATTTGTGGTTTCTTGGCGGCAATCAAAACGATATCACCAATTTCAACAGTATCTTTGAATGGCACTAATTTTTTCAGGTCGCTTACTATTTTTTCCATACTATTATTAAATGTACCTTTATACCTTTTTTCTACAGTCAAGCCGCCGGTATTGGATTGCTTCAGCAATATGCTTAACCTCTAAAGTCTCCCTCTTATCAAGGTCGGCAATGGTGCGGGCTATTTTCAATATTCTATGATAGGACCGTGCTGAAAGGCCCAACCGTTCCACAGCTTCTTCAAGGAGCTTCTGGGATGGTGCGTCCAGACTGCAAAACTTTTTCAGGTCTTTTGATCCCATTTGCCCGTTACAATAAAACTTTTTGCGATGTTTGTACCGTTCTTTCTGAATATCTCTGGCCCCTTCAACCCGATCTTTTATTTGTACCGATGAATCGCCGCTATGCGAACCGGATATTTCTTTATAAAGCAGCGCCGGTACTTCCAGGTGCATATCAATTCTGTCCTGAAGCGGCCCGGAAAGCTTGCTTTCATACCTTTGGATCTGAGTCGGTGTACAGGTGCAGTTGTTCCGGGTATCCCCCAGGTAACCGCATGGGCATGGATTTAATGCAACCACCAGGATAAAACGGGCCGGAAAGCTCAGTGAACTGGCTGCCCTGGAAATGGTTACAAACCCATCCTCAACCGGTTGACGCAAAACTTCCAGAACATGCTTTTTGAATTCTGCTGATTCATCCAGAAAAAGTACCCCGTTATGGGCCAGAGAAACCTCACCTGGCCTCGGGGTCTGCCCACCGCCGATAAGACCTGCATCAGAGATGGTATGATGCGGGGCCCTGAAAGGCCTGGAGGTGAGCAGCGGTTTGTCTGCAGGCAGCAATCCCATGACACTGTAAATTTTGGTAGTTTCCAGTGCCTCCTCAAAGGTCAGATCCGGCAGGATCGTGGGTAAACGCCTGGCCAGCATGGTCTTGCCGGAACCGGGCGGGCCCTTCATGAGTATATTGTGGCCGCCTGCAGCTGCAATCTCCAGGGCCCGCTTCACATGTTTCTGCCCTTTCACCTCATTAAAATCAACATCGTACCGGGTGCTATCAGTAAAAATACTTTGCAAGTCTACAGAGGTTGAATGTATTGCCCTCCTGCCGGCAAGAAACTCCACTGCTTCATAAAGTTTTTTTACTCCAATCACCTGAATGCCTGAGACAGTGGCAGCCTCGTTAGCATTCTCCTCCGGCACCATGATACCTTCCATCCCATCGTTACGGGCAGCAATAGCCATGGACAAAATGCCTTTTGCGTTCCGAATGGAGCCATCTAAAGAAAGCTCACCGATGATGCCATATTTTTCCAGTTTCTCACTTTTTAATATTTCGGCAGCAACAAGAATGCCGAGTGCCATGGGAAGGTCGTAACCGGTACCCTCTTTTTTGACGTCTGCCGGTGCCAGATTGACGGTAATCCTGCGGTTCGGAAAATCATACCCTGAATTTTTAATGGCAGCCTTTACCCGTTCCCGACTCTCACGGACAGCTCCTTCGGGCAAACCAACCGTGGAAAACGAAGGCAACCCGTAGGAAATGTCTACCTCGACTTCCACGGGCAGACCGTCTACTCCGACAACTGCACTGCTCTGAATTTTTGCCAGCATACTGATATCTGTTAATTAAAAGGCTCATGGGGAATAATATTCGGTCATCTCGAGACTGTATTCACCATCCCTTTCCCCGTAGACATAAAATGGCGGCAGGAGCGTCAACTCCTCTCCTCCCTGTTTCACAGCCTCTATTATTAACAGATTTGCTGCACTACCTGGGTAACTGAAAATTGGTAGCATTTTCTTAGGTTCCAACCCGGTATTTTTCAGTTCGGCAATAACTGCCGCACCCCTGGATGCAGGATAGATAAAAACACATCGGCCACGTTTCCGGACAGCCCAATTGGCTGCTTTTATGACACTTGCAAGGTCGGCGGCCTGCTCATGGCGGGCCAATGCCTGCTCACCACCCGGGTTTACCCTGCCTGTACCTGATTTCCTGTAAGGCGGGTTACTGACAACCCAATCAAAGGAGCCAGGTTCAATAGATCTCTTTATCTCCCTGAGATCACCTTGAATGATTTCAATACGTTCCTGCCAGTTGTTCAGCATGACATTTTTGTTGGCCAGTCTGGCCAGACCAGATTGAATTTCAAGACCTGTTATGCTGACAGAGGGCCAGCGATAGGCAAGGATCAGCGAAACTATACCACTGCCGCAACCCAGATCGAGAATCCTGTCCCCCGGCTTTGGATTGATGAAGTTGCCCAGCAGCACAGCATCCACAGAAAAACGGTATCCGGTGCGATGCTGCAGACATCTGACACGGCCGTTAAAAAGTGTATCTTCCGTATAATCCTTTTCAGGGGGCATACCGGAATTTTGCTGGGCCAAAAATGGATACTGGCTGAAGTCTTCTGGAAAAATCCTGTTCTTTATGCCGGACCCACTTTTTCATCTGCAATTATCTTGTTCAAGAGAAATCCGGTGAGGATCTTGGGATAAAAATAGGTGGCCTTATGGGGCATGATCAACTGTTCATCCGCCACCCTTTTTACCTGGGAAACCTTTGTGTTATTCATCAGGAAGAGAAGTTCCAGTGAACTGTCACAATCAACACATTTCTTGACTGCCACATCAAGGGCCTCATCCGGGTCGGCAAAATACCTGACCAGATTATCATTTTCAATCCGCTCATATTCCAATCCCAGAATATCTCCCACGACGAGGTCAGACAAAACAACCACATCCAAATCCTGCAGGGCTGTCGGCCTGTCGGCCAACGCTTCTATCTCGCCGGCCTTCTTTTTTAAGGTGAGCATGAAACAGCGGTCCTCTTCAGCATGGTAGAGGCCGAACATTATTGAGTCCTGCTGTTTTATAGAAATTCCTTCATCCATTCTTGCCAGAACTTCACCGAGAAATGCTTCCCGTGAACATCCGGTAATCTCCTCCAGATGAAAATAGGCAGACAACATGGATGCCAGTTCATCCATGGAAGGAAGACCGGGCAGGACATCGTCCGGCAGAGTCACCAGCCTGTGGGTCGGCAATACTTTCAGGCCTGGATCTTCCATGGGGCAAAGGTACATCATGGTATAATTATATGGGCTCTGGGCAGGCAATTCACCCTGTCGCTCTTTCATCAACTGGCTATACTGCAGGGATGTCTTATAGCGATGATGACCATCGGCAATGTATACGGCATTCTCCTTGAACAGCTCCTGGACCCTGGCCAGAGTATCCTTATCAGTTACCGGCCAGATGGAATGTTTGCCGCCGTCGGCATCCCTGACCTCATACAGGGGATTTTCTGAACAGCCTTCTTCAAGGGCTGTCATAATCTGCATCTCAGGATCAGAATAGAGTGAAAAAATCTGGCTGAATTGCGCCTTGCAGGTATCCATCAACCGCAAGCGGTCGGCGGTTACAGTATCAAATGTCTGTTCGTGGGGCTTTACAATTCCCTCGGAAAACTCAGAGAGTTTCACCAGGCCGATAAACCCTTTACGGGTAAAGCGAAGACCGGAGGCCAGTTTGTAATCAATGCTATAAAGATAGAAACCGGGTTCGTCGTCACGGATAAGGACTTTCTCTTCCTGCCACTTGGTGAAATAGTTCCTGGCAGAGTTATAGCGCTCATCGGAATCATCACCCTTACCTGGAGATTTGCTTATATCCAGGTAAATCATATTATATGGATTCCTGGCCTGAAAAGCAGCCTGGTTTTTTTCATCAATTATGTCATATGGAGGAGTTACAACATCCTCCAAGCGCTCCAGCTTCAGGGGATTGAAACGCAGAGCTTTAAACGGCGCCACTATGGCCATGCCGGCATACTCCTCGATCTGTTTTATAATGCCCGGAAGATAGCTGAAGAAAATAATGCGAAAGTCTTTCTTGCTCTCCCGGACAAGGTTGATTATTTTTAGTATACATAATTAAAAACTTGGTTCTGCACCCTATTAAAAAAGTAATTTGTTTTCAACAATACTTTTGGATTTTCAATTACATTTTTTTCATATAAAATTGCGAGGTGTTCCCGACATGTTCCACATCTTTATCAAAAGTCATTTTTCGGCCGGCCATCACTTGAGAAATTATCCTGGAAACTGCGAAAGGCCCCATGGTCACAACTGGAAAGTTGAGGTAACTGTCAAGGCTGACGGTTTAGACAATCTTGGCATGGGAATTGATTTCAGAGCTGTAAAAGAGGCCGTAGAAAAAGTTCTCGATACACTTGACCACCATGATCTGAACGAACACGCTGAATTTCAGACTATAAACCCGTCCTCAGAAAATATTGCGGTCTATATCTTCAATAACCTGCAGAATGACCTTTCTACTGACCGGTATGGAGTTCACAGTGTCACTGTATGCGAAACAGACAATTCCGGTGTAACGTACTTTGGGCAGTGAAACGCAGATAAAGATCGCTGAGCAGTTCTACAGTATCCAGGGAGAATCCTCCTTTGCCGGATATCCATGTTTTTTTATCCGTTTTGCCGATTGCAACCTGCGCTGCACCTACTGTGATACCCGTTATGCCTATGAGAAGGATGATCATCCTCTGTTCAGTATAAGTCAGATACTCACAGAACTGCAGAAATATCCCGGTGCCATTGTTGAAGTTACCGGGGGTGAGCCCCTGCTGCAGAAAGGGGTTTACCCTCTCCTGGAAAAATTACTGGCAGCAGGCAGGACAGTCTTGCTTGAAACAAACGGCAGTCTCAGTCTTGCCGACGTTCCCAAAGACGTGGTCAGGATCATGGATATGAAATGCCCAGGAAGCGGGATGCATGAACAGATGGATTTTGACAACTTCGATCTCCTGGACCCAAAGGATGAGATCAAATTTGTCATGGGCTCCAGGGATGATTACAACTGGGCGGTGCAGCTTGTTTCCGCATACGGTCTGCAGAACAAGTCAACCGTTACCTTTTCGCCGGTGACTTCGAGCCTGTCACCTGCAACCCTTGCCGGCTGGATTCTGGAGGATAATCTGCCGGTCAGGTTACGGCTTCAGCTGCACACCATTATCTGGCCGGGCAAGACAAAAGGCTACTATACTCGACGACATAATTAATTGCGCATGATTTCTGTTGGTGCTATAATGTTTTCCATGAAAGCACTTACTATATCCGACGCAGAAATTATGACCCTTGCGCTTCAAGATGAAATACGTCGGTCTCAGGAAG
>JBDLJI010000023.1:0-13024 GCA_039714455.1 Thermodesulfobacteriota bacterium | reverse complement strand
GCCACCCCCCTGCTTGCTTGTAAAGGACGCGTTCTCCATCTTGCGGTGGGCAATTCTGTTGACCAGGCTATCATGGGACAAATGTTGTCCATACTGATAAATGAAAGGACAGGGACCACGGTCGAAATCGTGCCGCTGGATGATATAGAGGCCGCCCACGAAGCGGTATTGAATGGTTTGGCTGAAATTTATATTAATTATATAGGAATGGCACATTCCGGCACGGAAGGGCCAAACGCTGTAGATGAACCCCAAAAGGCATATATATTGGCCAGCAGGTCCTACAATGAAAAATACGACATGATTTGGCTGAAACCCTTCGGATTCAAAGGCCCGATGGCCCAGGCGGCTCCTTCCGGGAAAGTCGATAGAACCATGGCAGCGCCTATAACCACCAAGGAAGTAGTAAAAAAATTTCCGATTTTGGACAGGCTGATAAACAAACTCGCCGGCCGGGTGGATAATAAAGCCTTGGAGGAACTCCGGGAAAAGTCTGAAAATCAGGATGTCGAAATAACGGTAAGGGAGTTTTTAACGTCCCACAAACTGATATAGGTAGGAAATGAAGGATAAAGAAGAAAAATTAAAATTTGTAGGCGGGATATAACCGGCAGGAGTTCTTATGAAGAGAATTTACCCTTTTGTGGTGTTTTTTATACTATTACCCTTTCTTTTTGGCTGCCAGGGAAATGGAGACGGAGTGTCTGGCTTGGATGAAAAACCCATAAAAATAGGCTTTATGATCTGCAACAGCAAGGCTGAAAGCAAGACAAGGTTTGAGCCGATAGCCGCCTATCTTAGCGAGAAACTTGGCCGTAAGTTTGAACCAATACTGGTCGATACCTACAAATTTGAAGAATATGTTCGGGATAAAAAGGTTGATTTTACACATACAAATTCCATGCTAGCCATCAGTTACAATGAGGATTACGGGCTCAAACTTCTGACGGTCGATAAAAGGGGACACCAAGACCACAAGGACACTGGTGCCATCATCACGCGCAAGGATAGTGGTATCAAGAGTTATGAGGATATGCGGGGCAAGACCATGGTATTCGGTCCTGCGCTGGCGCCGTTCGGTTATATGGCCCAGTATTATCTTATGTTAACCAACGGGTTTGATCCGGAAGAGGATCTGTCATACTACGCCATAGCCCCGGGTTCCTTCAAGCATGAGAAAGTAATATATTCAGTGTTATACGGTCGCTACGATTTGGGGTCAGTCCCCCGCATTGACTTGGATCTCATGGAAGAAGAGGGCAAGATCGACTTGGATGATTTTCATATTATAGACGAAAGCATACCCATGCCTTACTGTACGGTGGGGGCCATGCCCGACGTCGATCCAGCCCTGGTTCAAAAGGTTAAGGAGGCGCTCCTGAACCTTAAGCAGGATGAGTCCGTGCTGTATGAAGGCGAGGTATTAAAGGTTTTGGACAGGGCTTGGCTGCATGGATTCGCTGAAGCCGATGACAGCGAATTCGACCTTATCCGGGACCGGCTGAAACGAAATAATATGGAACCATATAAGAAATTTTGATCCAACGAAAATAAAATTAAGGAGTTAATCTGGGATGCCGACTCCCCTAATAAGGGGGCTGGCGTGCCATGGTAAATGTAAACGACCACACGCCCTCTATCTTTGTACGATCAGGCCGGCTTACATGGACAAACAATAATGATACGAATGGATACGAAGGATAATGGACCGATTTGACAAATTTAACATAACTGTTATCGCGCTTATCTCCCTGATAACCATTGGCATGTTGGCGAACCAGGAAATAATAAAAAGGCGCCTGGGTGTTGATGAGGCAGAAGCGGCAGAAATGGCGTTATATTACGCCGAGAAAATGGCGTTAAATGCAAAGATCTACGAGGAGGTTATTTCCTTAAAGGAACAGGAGCTCTATGATGAGGCCATGACCAAACTGCAGGATATAATGAAAACCTATCCGGGAAAACCTCACTCCTATGTCTATTTGGCCCAGTTGTCTCTCAAGACCGGGAAATTAGCCGACACCATCCATAACTACCGCCTGGCGGTGGAGAAAGACCCTGATTATATGGATAAAAAAACGCCCCTGTTCATAGGGCACGAAGTAAAGGAACTGGTCAAAGAGAGTCTTCCGAAATTCGGGCGCGAGAAAAAACTAAAACCCAAAGACAAAACGGTCAGGAATGCTCTGAAAGATCTTTACTATCTTCAAAGAGTTTTGGCTGGGGGATGTGAATAATGAAAGCTTTAAGAATGATAGATGCTACTATTATAACCGGGGCCTTACTGGGGCTTGGCGGGGTGATTCTGGTCTTTTTTGGCAACCCGGCGAATTCAGGAATCTGTATCTCCTGTTTTCTCGAAAATTTTGCCGGGTCCATGCAACTCCATGATAATATTCGTATGAGCTACATCCGGCCTGAGCTCATCGGGTTTGTACTGGGGGCTTTTTTTATGGCTTTACAATCCCGCCGGTTTAAAGTAACTGGCGGGTCCTCACCGATTATTCGATTTTTACTGGGCTTCTTTATACTTGTAGGCTGTGCCGTTTTCATCGGTTGCCCTATCAAGATGATATATCGTTTGGCAGCTGGTGACCTAACCGCAATTGCTGCCACAGCTGGGCTTATATTCGGTGTCTGGCTGGGGGCCAAGTATATCAGAGCGGGATTTAGTCTGGACAGGGTGAAGGAGCTGCCCCAAATAAACGGCTATATCATTCCTTTTTTTGCCGTCCTCGCGCTCATTTTTCTGTTGCTCAATCCTTCATTTATCATCATTGGAGAAAAGGGGCCGGCCGCTATGCGAGCTCCAATATATATTTCATTATTGCTGGGACTGGCTATCGGAGTGTTTGCCCAGAAATCGGGACTATGCATCACCGGTGGCATACGTAACTTCTGTCTGGTCAGGGAAAGAACTCTGCTGAACGGAGTAATCACAGTCTTCATGACAGCCCTTATCTTAAGCCTCATCATGGGCCAGTTTAATTTGGGAGTGAATGCCCAACCATCATCCCACCTGAGCCATGGCTGGACTTTCCTGGCCTTCGTTCTTGTAGGCCTTGCTTCTACATTGATTGACGGCTGCCCTTTCAGACAGTTAATCAAGGCCGGACAGGGCGATGTGGATGCCGGGATAACCATTTTGGGTATGACTGTCGGCGCTGCCCTGGTAATATCCTGGGCCCTCAGGAGCACTTCGGCAGGCCCGACTTTTGAAGGAAAAATTACGGTGTTAGCAGGCCTGATCTTTTCATTGATTTTAGTAATGGTGTATAGAAAGAGAAAGCCGGCCTGATTTGTTATTACTTTAACTTATGGATAATATTAAGCAAAAAAAGGGTGATTAAAAATGAAATGGTTTAGGACAAACACGATAGAGAAAGAAGATATATCTCCCATGCAGGAAGATTTGACCAGGGGACTTTTAATATTCGCCCATCCCACAACTGTAATATCTGTTGAGGAGGTACTAAAAGATGAGGGCTATGAAATAAGGGTGGTTAGCCCGCCTACCCAGTATAGAACCGGCTGTGATCTCTGCGTTGAGTTTCCGCTGGCTGAGGAAGCTGCCATAACCGAATTACTGAATACAACCGGGTTAGAGCCCCTGGATGTGGTGCCTATAACCTCAAAGGGAATGGAACCCATACAGTTTGTCAGGAAAAAGGACTTTGGCCAATACCTGATGGTTAGAGCGGCCAATATGAAAATGACCGTTGACAAGACAACAAAGGCAATTGTCAATATTTCCGGGGGTGGCTGTCCGGATGTACCTCACCTGGCCACTGAAATGATAGGAAAACGGCTTCGGGATGCACCTGATCCGGGAGAAGTAGGCTTTTCTTTATGTGCCTACTCTCTGAACACCGCCCGTGAAGAAATAATCAGAAAGATAGGAGATTAATAAATAATTATGCTTTTGTTAGTAGGCGCTGTACCTGTTGATAAACTTCCTCTGCTGATCGGGGAAATAGAGGTTAACGAACGAAGGGTCAGGATAGGGGGGCATGACTTGCCTATCAACAGAGGAAATGAAGCCATGATGGCCGCCGCCTGTCTGATTAGTCAGGAATATGGAGTGGAAAGTCCGGTTGGCTTGGTAGCCGGTGATATAGGTAAAAGGGAAGGAAGTGAAAAAATCTATGAGTATCTGGCAGAGAATCTTCCCAACATGAATGTCGGGGTGCTGACTCTCCATTACGTCATGCCGGATTTAAAAAGGAACAAGAAGGTGTTGGCAGCTATAGACACCATGAAAGAAAGACCAATTTTAATCGCTGATGCCGGCAGCATGTATGTGGCCAAGGCCGGCGGTGATTCCCACTACTACGATGTTTTCACCCCGGATCTTGGAGAAACCGCTTTTCTGGCCGATGATAAGGCGGATCACCCCTCCTTCACTCGGGGCTTCATCTTCCATATGGAAAATAATGTTCCGGAGTTGATCCGCAGGGCCTATGCGTCAAATAATGCTGCCCCAACTATGTTCGTCAAGGGCAAAGTCGATTATATTTGCCACAACAGCGAGATATTATACACTATTGATCAGCCGAGCGTGGATACAATGGAACCGATAGGGGGCACAGGCGATTTAATAACCGGTATGATCAGCGGCTTGATCCATGCCGGAAAATCGCCGGTCGAAGCCTGTCGGATCGCCGGGCATGTAAACAGGAAAGCGGGCGAACTATCCCAGCCCACACCCGCCACCCAGATCGAAGATATATTAAAATTCATTCCCACCGCCTTAGAGGAGGTTCTTGCGCAGCAAGGATGAGCTATGCCGAAAGTTATTATCCCTTTTTCATGTCGTAACTGTACCGACAATCAGAACGAGATCAACATGGACGGCGAAAGCCTTGAAGAAATAATGGAAGGTCTTTGGCACCGACATCCCGGATTGAAGAGTATCCTTGATGATCCCGCTATGCTATCCATCTTCGTCAATAGCAAATTGGTCACCACCGGAATCGAAAAATGGGATGCGGTATCCTTAAACAAGGAAGACGAGATTTCGCTTATAGTTCCAATTGCGGGTGGTTAGGGGGCTGGTATATATGACATCACTTGCGCAAATAAACCGCATAATAATGCCTGACTCCATTTGGCAAGAGATTTTGGCACACGGCAAGAGGAAACTGGCGGGCGATTATCTGCCTGGTGAATCTCAGGGCAAGCGGGCCTATGGCATAATAGCCGGCTCCCAAAACGAAAACCTGCTGGAGGTAGCTCGCGTACTGCCGGGCAAAACAAATGTCAGGAGTGAAGAGCCTTACAAGACCTATATGGACAGGAGCATGGCTCAGCACGCCGTGCCTTCAAAGACACCATTGAGCAAGAGGGGGTGGGTCATAGACCCTCTGGAAGTCAAGGAGTGTTATGACATATGTGACCGTGAGAACCTTATCGTTCTGGGTACCTATCACATGCATATTGTCCCATGGAAAGGGGATCCCATAAGGGATACTCCCACCCACCTCGATACCGTCTTGGCACGAAACAGCTGCCTGTTCCAGTTCATTATCTCCATGGTCGATATTACCAATCCAATAATTAGGGCGTTTTATGAGGGACAGAGTGAAAAGGAAGTCCCCATCTTTATCCAATCCGAAAACACCTGAACTTTATAAGGAGTTCTCCTATGAAATTTGCTAAGCCAAGTGCCACTAATTTTGAGAAGACTGATATTCCGCATACTCCGCTCATGGAAGAGAGCAGCCAGCTCTTGTACAAGGAGTCAGAGGATAAAATTCATGCTGACTCAGCAGGGAAGGTCATTAATTTTCCCATGGAGAAAAAACACGGCTCGGTTAAGGTTAAGACAGATATTCTAAACAGAGAACAGGAATTGATCTTGGAGTATAGGGATTCTTTGGAGGGGTTCAAGGGATGGGCAGTCATGCATGCCCTTTCTCATAAGCTTTGCGCAGGCGGAGTGAGAGTTCAAAAGGGACTTACCCTTGACTGCGTGCGTGATTTGGCCAGCAACATGACTACCAAGATGCGAATAGCCGGCATCAGGGCGGACGGGGCCAAATGCGGCATCAATTACGATCCCCACTCACCTGGGAAGAAAGAGGCGCTGTATCGCTTTATCCGTGCCATCCGTCCCTATGTTCTGGAGCGCTATTCTCTGGGACCCGACCTGAATACGACAATGTGCGAACTTGATGATATTGCCGAAAGACTGTCTATCCCTGCGGTCAAGATGGCCATAGCCAAGGCCCAGGGTTTTGATCTGCCTTCTTTCCTTAAGCGTTACAGGATACTGAAACAGCCTTTCGGTCATGCAACGCTCGGCAGGCTTCGCGCGGGCTTTGGACTCGCCGCCGCCTGCCAGGGGGTGCTTGAGTTTCTTAATATTCCCCCTCAAGAGGCGACGGTGGCCATTCAGGGTTTTGGTGGGTTGGGGAGCTCTGCCGCTTATACTCTTCACGAAGCCGGGATTAAAATTATAGCCATAGCTGATGAGGAAAAGAGTCTCATCAGTACCAATAATCAATCGCTTGATATAAAGGCCATGCTGCCAACAACAACAAATTGCGGCACCGGGTTTATACCAAGCTCCGGGATAAATGGCCGGTACGGAGATCCAAGCCAAATATATGACGTGAAGTGTGATGTGTTCATTCCGGCCGCCATTGAGAATGTCATTACTGTGGATAACGCCGGCGATTTACCAATAAAGGCCGTTGTCACCGGTGCCAATCTTGCCGTCACCCATGAGGCGGAAAAAATACTCATTGACCGCGGCATCATTATTATCCCGGATTTTGTGGCAGGATGCGGCGGCTCCCTATCCATGGATGGCCTGTTTGGCCCCGAGATCGAGCCTTCTGCGCAGGAAGTATTGAAGCACGTGAATAAAAAGATGCGCAGAATAGTTAAAAAGGTCATAAAGCGCAGCCAGCAAGATGGAGTGACAACAAGGGAAGCCGCCTTGAGACTATGCTCGGAAGTCACCATATATCCGGAGGCCAGACCATATGGGCCATTGGACATGTAAGGTGGTTACGGCAGCAGATAGTTGCTTTGTCTATTTCACCGAGGCTATTTAATAATGCCCGCCCACCCCATTGACTATCAGATAAATCAAACTGTGTTCAGCACGGTTGAGTTGACGCAAATTTTTGATGAAAAAGCGAGGTACCAGCGTTGGCTGGATTTTGAGGCGGCCCTGGCAAAGGTTCAAGGGGAGATGGGGGTTATACCTCAAGAGGCAGCCGAGGAGATCGGCAGGAAGGCAAAGCTTGAACTGTTGGACCTGAAAAGCGTTCATGAGGGTTATCTGCACAGCCGCAATTCTCTCATGCCTTTGTTGAGTGGTCTCCGCAGGGCATGCGCCAAAGGCCACGGGGAATATGTTCACTATGGGGCAACCACCCAGGACGTCATAGATACAGCGGAAATTCTCGAGGTAAGGGCAACCGTCACCATACTCTATAGAGACCTGCGGGCTCTGGAAACGATTTGCCTCAAACTGGCCGAGAACCACAGGACGACACCAATGGCCGCCCGCACCCACGGGCAACAGGCATTGCCTACCACCCTTGGCCTGAAGGTGGTTATCTGGCTGGGCGAGATTCGACGTCATATCGAACGGATTAAACACATATTTCCGCGAATCGCCGTCGGGCAATTAAGCGGCGCAGTTGGAACCATGGCCGCTCTCGGCCCGCAGGCGATGAAAATCGCCAAAGGCACATTAAACCTTCTGGGCCTTGAATATTCCAGGGTAGCCTGGCATAATTCGCGGGATAACATAGGTGAACTGGCATCTATCTTTTCCCTGTTGGTTACGACTCTGGCAAAGATTGCCAATGAGATCTTTCAGCTTCAGAAGACGGAAATCGGCGAATTAATGGAACCCGTACCTGCAGGGTCCGTAGCCAGCAGCACCATGCCGCACAAGAAAAATCCCGTTATCTGTCAGCGGGTTGTGGCTCTTTCCCGGCATGTAAGATCCCTTACCGGAACAATTATGGAAAGTATGGCCCATGAACATGAGCGAGATGGCCGCTGCCTCTGGTCCGAGTGGTTGGCGGTACCGCAACTGTGCATTTATACGGGTACTGCCCTGCAGTACATGCTGGATGTAACATCCGGCCTGGAGGTGCGGGCTGATCGCATGCTGGCGAATCTTCATCTGCAAAAAAACCTGATCACCTCCGAATGGCTGCTCTTTCGTCTGAGCAGCACGATTGGCAAGATGAGGTCTTTGGAGAAACTCCATGAGCTGTCAAACAAGGCCATGGATACCGGAATTTCATTCAAGGAAGCGGTCATGAACGACCCTGAGATTGGCTCCCTTCTTGGCCGGGAAGAGATGGCGTGTCTTGACCAACCGGAAAAATACCTGGGGCATGCTGTACAGATTGTGGAGCAGGCCATAGAAGACATTGAGAGGAAAAGGGAACTGGATCCGGAAACGCTAGGAGAAACAGATGGACAGTTGTGAACCGAACAGCCACATTGTTGATTCCCAGTTTTACAGCGGCGGCTATACCACATCGGAAGCGCGAAAAATTTTCTGCGACCGATACCGGTACCAGCGTTGGCTGGACATAGAGGCTGCCTTGGCCCTGGCCCAGGCTGATCTGGAGATTATTCCGGCTTGGGCGGCAAAAAACATCAGTGAGAAGGCGCACCTTCGCTATATCAACCTGGATGCGGTCAAAAAAGGCTTAAAGGTCTCCAGTCATTCTCTACTTCCCTTGCTGGGGGAATTACAGCAGGCGTGTGATGATGAAGCCGGGCAGTTTATTCACTTTGGCGCCACCACCCAGGACATCCAGGACACCGCCATGAGCCTGGAGATTCGCGATGTATTGAGCATTGTGACCCGTGATCTAACGGCCATTACCCAGCAGGTGATGGAACTGGCGGAGCGCTGCATGGACATGGTAACCATAGGCCGGACCCACTGCCAACATGCCTTGCCCATGACCCTGGGATTAAAGATGGCAGTGTGGCTGGATGAGTTATGGCGAAACATGGAGCGTCTTGGGACGTTGCGTGAAGGGGCATTGGTAAGTCAGCTCTTCGGAGGGGTTGGCACCATGGATGCCTTTGCCGAAAAAGGTTTTACGTTATTGGACAAATTTTCAGAGAGACTGGGACTTGCACCACCCTTAACCGCCTGGCACGCCTCGAGAGACAGAATCGCTGAATTTCTCTCAACCATGGCCTTGATTTCCGGGACCCTGGCAAAGATTGCCGATGAAATCCGGTGCCTGGCCCGGGACGAAACCGGAGAACTGGAAGAACCTTTTCAAATGGGGAAAGTAGGCAGCAGCACCATGCCGCACAAGAGAAATCCTGAAATGTGCGAGCAAGCTGTCGTCCTGGCAAGGCTGATCAAGGCCAATGCCGGTTTGGGTTTAGAAGGCATGATTAATGAACATGAACGGGATTATCGGGCGGTGAGAATGGAATGGGTTACTGTCACCGATACCTCCCTTTTTGTCTGCGGACTATTGTCCATGATGAAGGACATCTTGAAAGACTTAATCATCCATGAACATAGAATCCGTCAAAATGTCGATAAGGCGGCAACACTCATTTCAACCGAGGCGTTGATGTTTTTCCTGGGAGAGGTCATCGGCAAGCAGACCGCTCATCAAATTATTTATGAGACGGCCATGAAGGCCAAAGAGACCAACCAATCCTTGCTTGATCTGTTGATGGTTCGCAAAGAGATAGCCGGGAAGTTCAAACGTGAGGACCTTGAAAAAACTATAGATCCCGCAAACCATGTCGGGATGTCACAGGAGTTGACCCGCCGGACGATTGATCATGTCAATGAGAAATTGTCGACAACCGGCCCAATTACTGAAAGGGAGAGGCTCTGTCCTTTGACAGAAAAGGATGGCCGGTGCAATGTCAAGTGAAAATTCATCAGGACCTGACTTAAGGCGTTATCGAAGACAGATAATTCTTCCCGGCTGGGGCGAAGAAGCGCAGCAGAAGTTAAGCCGCAGCACTGTTTTTGTGGCCGGGGCCGGCGGCCTTGGGTCCCCCGTCTTAGTGAATCTCACCGTTGCCGGGGTGGGGCGGATCCGGATCTGCGATTCCGATACTGTTGAAATAACCAATCTTAATAGACAGTTCTTACATACGGAGCAAAGAATTGATTCCAGCAAAACCCTTTCCGCCCAGGCGACTCTCTCGGCCATAAATTCTGAAATTTCCCTTGAACCGATTACCCAGAAGATTACTGACCATAATGTAGATGATATTGTTGGCGATGCCCAGCTTATCATCGATTGTCTGGATAATTTTGACGGCCGCAATGCCTTAAACCAGTGTGCCGTCAGAAAGGGGATCCCCATGGTTCATGGCGCAATATGGGGAATGGAAGGGCGAATCACCTTCCTCCACCCGCCGAAAACCCCCTGCCTGGCCTGTCTCTTTCCCAAGGCCCCTGTCCGGCAGGAAATCCCGGTGCTGGGCGCTGTCGCTTCTACAACCGGGAGTCTCCAGGCCATTGAGGCAATAAAGTATTTGGTCAACTCGGGCCCAACCTTGAAGGGGCGCATGCTGATCATGGACTACTCTACCATGCGCTTTCAGGAACTGGAGGCAGAGAAAAATCCCCACTGCCCTGTTTGCGCTAGCCTTTAGTGCCTTAGGAATTATTTTCTTGTTTTTTTGCATGAAATAATTTCATTAAGGCACTTATTCCAGCTTTGCTGGATTAGGCCGCCATTGCCGACCAGAGACGTCCGGCCCTCTATGCATGCGATGGAAAATATGGTTTCAGGTCAAATACCGTCGTGTCATCTCCGACATCGGTTGAGTCAACATGAACGACAATGAGAAATTGTTTATATTCAAGCTCATTCTCCGGTAAAAACCGTTGGTGATATCCCCAACCCATGCCTGACCATATGTCCAGTTTATTTCCTGTGCCAATTACCCGACTAACCACTGAAGCCTAACAATATATTGAAAATATTAATAATTATTATTAAATTACTTCATAAATAAATTGAGGCTTATTTTTTGCATATAAAATTTTGTATTATCAGAGATTTAGCTTTGTGTGAAAAGCCAAACCTGCTGTGAGGCAGGGACGGAAAGCTACCGGTCTTACAAGACAACCGGTTTGCCTATTGAGCAATTTTTTTTGAAAAATATTAAAAGAGGAAAAATTAATGAAAGTTAAAAGTGTAATTATTAACTTTATATATTTTTTTCATATTCCTCCTGTATTAAATCATAATCCGCACTATAGTTTACAACCGTGCATGATAAAGCTATAGTATTAATTTGGATTGAATTACGTTTAAGGACCAGGAGGACGGTTTTGAAAAAGCTTGTTTATTTAATGCTCCTCGCTGCAGCCGTGTTATCGTATAATTCGGTCTTTGCAGGTCAAGCTTATGCACTTTCAGAGCAGGCTCATCAATCTGATATGCTTATGAAGCTGGCTCAATCAGGGTCGGTCGAGGCTGACATCGAGCCGACCGCTCCTGCTGCGCCCGCACTGGAGACAACTATAGAAGAGACTGACATCGAGCCGGCCGCTCCTGCTGCGCCCACACTGGAGACAACTATAGAAGAGGCTGACATCGAGCCGACCGCTCCTGCTGAGCCCGCACTGGAGACAACTATAGAAGAGACTGACATCGAGCCGGAACCGGAAAAAGCAGAACCGGCAGCTGAACTGCAGGCTGAGGCTGAGATCGAACCGGCTGCAGCTGAAGTCACCAAAGAAATTAAAACAGAAAGCCCCCTGAAGCAGCAACCTCTCCCTGGCGATGAGGAAGAGGCACTATTGATACCAGATGACAAGCTCTTTGCTCTTGGACCACATGAGAGGGAATCCCTTCTTGAGGAGTACAACTTAGATAAACTCAAGGAAAATGCGGCAGGGGCCGATGCTTGTGACGAGGCCAGGAAATGGTATAATGAGGGATTGAACCTGTATGACGATTCCGCCCGGGAGGCCGCATATTATCAAAGGGCGATCGAACTGTGTCCGGGTTTTGCCGCGGCCCATAACCGGTTGGGCGAGGTATACAAAAGCCGGGGGGAATATGAATCGGCCCAGAAGCAGTTTAACCTAGCCAAGAAATGGTCACTACTTATTGAACCAGGTATTGACCAGCGCGGTAACCGGTCGTTATTAGTCGATCAATTTATTAATCAGGGCAAGATCTATAGAATGCAGGGCCGGTATGACCTGGCTGCGGAAGAATTCAAAAGAGCGCTCAGGATCAATCCTGGTTCACGGATAGCAATGAATCAACTGCAATATGTTAATAAAATGTCAGGCAAGTATGACAACACCCTTCTCCCGTTCCTGCAGCGCATATCCTCCCCTACCTTTCCAATGACACCGGGAATGACTCTTCCCAGGGGGGTCTTTTCAGCCGGTTTGCAGCTTTTATACTGGGCGCAGGATTCGACCTTGGAGGAAGATATGATTTTAGGGGGACTTCCCGAAGAATTTACTTCTATTATGGCCCGGGCATTCCCTTTCAAGAGGACTACAGCCGTGATGCAATCGGTCCTGAACCTCCGCTATGGCCTCACCGATAATATTACCATAGGCCTGTTTCCCAGATGGTCTACAATCTGGGCGAGCAATTTGTCGCTTAATGATTCCCCGTCGTCCGATGCGAAGATAACCGGAATCGGCGACACCAATTTATTGACAAAATATCAGTTCTATGCAACAAGAAAGACGCGTATTTCACTCTTTCATCTTCTGAGTATTCCCACGGGTGACGAATACACGGCAGTCGGGGCATTTAGGACCAATATCCCACTGGGCTCGGGAAGTTTTCATTTTAGACCGGGCATAGCCTTAACCACAGTGAAAGAATATCTTGAAGCCCCCCTCACGATTCATTCCAATATTTCGTATAGAATCACGAACGGCGAAGTAATCGGCGATGAACTGCGCTATGACCTCGCGATCACCTATCCATTTTCTCCCGATATTCATACAAGCATGGAACTGAACTACCGGTGGCGGGACATGTTCAAACATCAGCAGACTTTCAGCGCAAGA
>JBDLJI010000022.1:0-13812 GCA_039714455.1 Thermodesulfobacteriota bacterium | reverse complement strand
TCTCCCCTTCGGCACCACATAAGCAAATTGGCTGTAATCTTAACAGATTACGGCTTTTGTTTTTTCTTGGGTGCGCATAGGGTGCAATTCAGGTGTAATTTCATCCAACTGATTCACTGCTTGCCGATTGCTACTAGGGATCAAATGACCATAAATATCTACCGTCATTTTGATACTTGAGTGTCCTAGTTGTTCCTTCACATACACTGGGCTTTCACCATTACTCAATAACAGGCTGGCATAAGTATGCCGTACATCATGCACCCTAAACTCCCTTAACTCCGCTTTCCTCAAAATTCTTTTATATACATTCCTAATGCTGTTCTGAGTAATAGGCTCTTCACTGCTGTTATGAAAGACCGTTTCTATAACAGCACCTCTGCCTGTTTGCAAGGCTTCTTTTTTTCTGGCAGTATAGAGCTTTTTCAACGTCTCTACAAGGTGATCCGACATATCAACCCTGCGAACCCTACCCGTTTTGGTTGAACTAATCTTGCCGTTTTTAAATGATCTCTGAACTTCAATAAATTTACTATTCCAATCAATATCGCCCCAACGCAATCCCAGCAACTCTCCCAACCTCATACCAGTCCTGAAAGCACATAAGAAAAATGGGTAATAGCTTGGTTGGGTTTCAAGGCATTTACCTAAAAAAATGGTAACTTCTTTCGGTGTCATTGGCCTGACATTTGCTTTCCTATCTCTCTCCAGATTCATTTTCTTTGTAATACCTGAAACCGGATTAATTGGGATAATCTCTTCATCAACTGCATACCCCATGACTCCACTAGTTACGTCACGAATTAAACGAATCATACTCATTGACTTATCTTTATTATGATACTTCAAAATCATGTTGCGAATATCGCTCTTCTTGATCTGGTCTACTGGCAATTTTCCAATTACAGGATTGATATAGTTATTAAGCATGCTGTTGTAACGTTCATAAATTGATTCTCTTCTAAGCCCCTTAATATAATCATCTAGCCAAAGTTTAGAATACTGTTTAAATAGCGGCGCTGGTTGTTTCCATCCTGCTCCACATTCTTGAACATTTTG
Organism: Thermodesulfobacteriota bacterium; assembly: GCA_039714455.1. Lineage (GTDB taxonomy): Bacteria > Desulfobacterota > Desulfobulbia > Desulfobulbales > BM004 > BM004. The sequence continues at coordinate 12,753 of JBDLJI010000022.1, read as the reverse complement.
GAGAAATCCTCTTCCTTGTCTGACGGGTATATTGGCCATTGTTCAGTACGGTTGGGTGAGGGGGTTATAAGTATGGTGATAAAGTGGGATAAGAAGTAATTACTCTCTCGGCTCTGGTAAAAAATCGGGGCGACAATATCAAACCACCCCGAATCCTGACATATTTGCAACTTACTAATGAATCCCCAGACAGGCTGTCAACAAAATATCCCTACTACCAAGGTAATTCGCGTAAACCGCCTCAGAATCCTGTCAACATAATTTTTGATCAAAAGCAAATCTACTTATATTTTGCCTTTCTTTGCCTGACCGTTTCAAACAGGATTATTCCTGCTGCCACAGATGCATTTAAAGAGTCCAGTGAACCCTGCATCGGTATGGATATATATATGTCACAATGTTCAGCAACCAACGGCCGCAATCCCTTTCCTTCACTACCGATTACCAGACATGCAGGTAGAGTTAAGTCTGTCTCATAAACTGCCTGTGATGAATCTTTTGCAGTCCCGAATATCCAGATACCCTCATCTTTCAATACTTTGAAGCTGCTGACGAGATTGGTTACACTACATATGTCAAGATGAAACACGGCGCCAGCCGATACTTTAATTACAGTTCCGGTAATTGAGGCACTTCGATCTTTAGGAAGAATAAGTCCGTTCACACCTGCTGCTACTGCAGAGCGGATTATGGCTCCAAGATTATGCGGGTCCTGTATTGAATCCAGAGCAAGCAAAAGGGGAGGCTTGGAAATATTTTTCAACTTGCCCAATAGCTCATCCAGGGTAAGCACCGGCAGGATAATCCTGGCTGAAACCCCCTGGGAACTTCCCTGCTCTAAAGGGCCGGAATATTTTTTATAAGTCGCTTCTATTGTAGACGTCCCAAAGGTAACTGAAACGCTATTTTGCTGCGCCATTTCCAACAACTCTTCAAGGCGTAGTCCTTTCTTGCTCTTTTCAACAAATATTTCTTTAACACAATGCGGACACGCCTTAAGAGCTTCAAGAACAGAGTGGATTCCCCAAACAAATTGATCTTTGTTTAGAATGGAACGGTGATGTGATTTTGGTGATTGTATATCTTTTTTTCGAGATCTTTTTGGAGAAAAATGCGCCATATGATTCCTAAAAATCGAGCTTGAGAGGTTCTCCGGACACACTCCGCCTTTTTCTACTTCTCTCAGCAATAATTATTGATTTCAGCACTTCAACTGCCCGGCCTACCTGTTCATTGACAATGACATAATCATAATGTTCCAGACTCTTCATTTCATAAAGTGCGTTCTTGAGGCGTGTTGAAATTACAGACTCCGATTCTGTTCCCCGGTTTGCCAACCTTTCTTCAAGCTCCTGCAATGAGGGAGGTGCAATAAAGACAAAAAAAACCTTCTCTCCCACTTTGTCCATCACCTGGCGGGCACCCTGTACATCAATATCCAGAATAACATCCTTTCCCTGTTCAGTTAATTCTTTCACTGCATGACTGCTGGTGCCATATAGATTACCATGCACCTCAGCCCATTCAAAAAAAAGCCCTTGCTGCTGCATAGTTTCAAAGGTGTCCTTTTCAACAAAGAAATAATCAACACCCTCCTTCTCCCCTATCCTCGGAGACCTAGTAGTATGGGAGACGGAAAAGACAATACTCTCCAATTCAGAAATGACTCTCTTGAGTATTGTCGTCTTGCCGGTGCCAGATGGAGCCGAAATTATAAACAAATTGCCCTTTTCCATTAATAAACCCTATAAATCTTCGACAGGTGTACTTTGTTGGACATATGTGGGTACAAATCGCTGCATTATGGTTTCAGGTTGCACAGACGAAAGAACGACATGGTTACTGTCTAATATAATTATGGAGCGTGTCCTTCTTCCCTCCGTTACATCCAGGAGCCGATTGTTTCGTTTCGCCTCATCCTTTAATTTCTTCATGGGTGAAGAGTGAGGGTTAACCACAGCTAATATCCTGCTGGCTACAATCGAATTACCAAATCCCACATTAATCATTCTTCCATCCATACTTTCACTCCTACTCCAGATTCTGTACCTGCTCACGTATTTTCTCAAGATCATTTTTCATGCCAACGATCAAATGAGCTGTTTCCGCATGATTAATCTTCGAGGCAATGGTATTTACTTCTCTAAGAAATTCCTGTACGAGGAAATCGAGCCTTCTGCCAACTGATTCATCAAGATTGAGAAAACCATGAAACTGTTCCAAATGACTGCGAAGCCTGACTATCTCTTCAGTCACGTCCGACTTGTCTACAAGAATAGCTACTTCCTGGGCTAATCGCACCGGATCAATATCTATCCCGGACAGAAGATTGTCAAGACGTTCCTGCAAGGCCTTCCCCCTTTTCTCAATAATAACTGGTAATGACTGCTCAATTTCATCTACCTTCAGCTGGAAAGTTGCTATGCGCTCCAATAAATCCTTTTGTAATATCTCCCCCTCGCTCTGACGCATTTTCTGACATTCTTTCAGGGCGTCAATAATAGCCGCCTTAAGGTCCGGCCAAAGTTTCTCCAATATCTCTGCCCCCCCCTCTTCTTCAAGTGGAGAAATAATGTCACGATATGAAGCAAGCAAAGTCAAATCCGGTTCACCTGTGATTGAAAGCTCCCCGGCTACTTCTCTAAGGCACCTTAAATATTCTTTTGCTAAACCAAGATCAACCTTTAATTTTGTCGATTCAACACCTTCGTCATTGAACGTAATAAAGATATCGATCCGACCACGGCTGTGTATGGATGAAATCTCTTTTTTTATCTTATCATCCCATCCTATAAATCTTCGTGGCAACTTAATGCTTATATCAAGATAACGGTGATTGACAGAGCGAAGTTCAACTGTCCATGAACTCTCTCTGCCGCTTGCCGTCCCCCGTCCAAATCCGGTCATACTCACAGGTTTACCCATGATAACTCCTTTCCGTATAAATAGGCTGATGCACTTTGATATACTGTCACACAACTCCCATGTTAATTATTTTACTGTCGTTTATTGTTTTTTTCTAATTCCACAAGCCTTTCCGCAAAACGTTCCGCAGAAAAGACAAGTGACTCCAGATCCAGGAAATCAAGAACACTGTGATCAAATAACACCTTGGCTTTTGCCTCTATCCCCACCTCGGTATCTTCCTCCCAAAAAAGAAGATATTGCGGCACCATGGGCAAAACAGGTACAACCAGTGAGGAAGTGGCTGTTGAACCGAGATCAGGCGGCCCATCATATCCATCAAGTTGCACTCCTAAAACAGTTAACACGTGTGCTGGTTTGCCCGAAAGAAATTTAGCAATTTTTTTTTCACAATAGGTTGCCAATGTTCTTATTTTGGAAATGGAGTTGGGCAGACTTTCCATACCAATCCAGGTACCATCAGGCTTTTTACCACCACATGAATGCACATAATTATAGAGAAGAATCTGGTCTCGAGGATCAACAACTACATCATCACTTAAAAATATTTCAGCCTTTCCCAGCAAGACTTCCTGACCAAGATATCGCAGAGACAAAACATCAGGATTATGCTCATTCCAACCGGCACCGAGTGAACCGGCAATAGAGCCAAAATCGACCTTGCTTACTTTCTCCCGTAGGTGTTTGACCAGAGCCCAATCATGCTCCTCAGCAACCTGTCCGGCCAAATCTTCCATATCTTTTTTGCTGCTCAAAACCCCGGCCTCAAGACCTTGCAGATTAATATATGGACATACGTTGATATCTGCCCCGGCTCTCGCCACTGCTGCGGCAAAGGCAAGACATGTCAGGTGCCCACATTCACCACAGTTTGTCTTGGGCGTTCTATGGAGTATTTCCAATGGATTCATACAATAAATACTGTGTAAATTTAATTACTTTTGGTCGATCCGGGTAAGAAAAATTATTCCAAATAACTAAACATTGAGTTTCCTGAATAGCTATTTTGAATAAACAACGTACTGAGTCTCCTCAAAAAAAACAAAAGGTAATCAATTTATAAAAAAAAATCAGCCGCCAATTAGGACAACCTAACTTTATTCAGTCAACCAAAAAAAACATTGACAGGCTGGTTTCAGAGTCTTACTCTAGGTACATTAGAAACAACAAACCTCTGAGGTAGCACTTGCCATAAACTTATCACCAGTCATCCTGACAGATTTTTACCCCTTCACAATACCTATTAATTAAGGAAACATTTCACTTTGAAGCACTGCCCTGAATGCCATAATCAAAGCAACGAGCTTTCCGGCCCCCACAATCCGGGAATTGCCATTGTCGGCAATATGAATGTGGGCAAGTCCAGTCTATTTTCATGGCTATGCGAAAAGGAGACTGACAGAAAGAATTTTCCTGGAACGACTGTTTCTCTTACAGCAGGACAGATCAGATCTTTAAATGCCACTGCCTATGACACCCCTGGCATCTACTCAATTTTTTCTGCCAATGAAGATGAGGTGGTCTCGCGGGATATCTTACTACCCCAAAAATCCTTCAACCCAATATCCTCAATTCTTCTCGTGGCTGACGCCAAAAACATGAAGCGTTCCATCGCAATAGCCATGCAGTATGCAGAATATGGTCTGCCGATGCTTATGGATATTAATATGATCGATGAGGCCGCATCTCGAGGTATTGAAATCAATTTTGAAAAACTTTCTGACATATTCGGCATTGATATCTGCACCTCTATTGCCAGAGAAGGCATAGGCATCCGCAAGATCCTCACAAAACTCAAGTCTCCACGCATTGCCAAGAAACTTGTCAATTACCCTGACTGGGTAAACAACTTCCTTGATATCATTGAAAAACTTTGCAAAAATTCCGACATCTCCCCTCGAGTCATTGGGCTTCTCCTGTTAGCAGGTGACAAATCAATAGAAAAATACCTGTCAAAAAAATTCGGCACTGAGCTTTTAGAGGAACTTAAAGACCTGGCAGCTGACTACCGCAAGGGTGAAAGCGAAACGTTCCAGGCATTACTTGTGAATCTCTACAATAAAAAAGCCGAACAGATCGTAAAGGAGATTCAGGAGGTTGAGCCACCCCGGAAAAACCCATTCCTTATCACTTTTGGTGATTGGTGCACACAGCTTCATACAGGAATCCCCATTGCTGTTGCTGTTCTCATCCTGATTTACTTATTTGTCGGCACCTTTGGGGCCACATTCATAGTGGATACTATTAACGGGGTTGTTTTCGAAGGTTATATCATCCCCTGGACCGCCAAAGTTCTAGCCCCCATTCCAAATCAATTTTTCAAGGACATGATTATAGATCCTGATTTCGGCATTCTGCCAACCGGTGTTTTTCTGGCCCTGGGGCTTGTCATGCCTGTGCTTTTCTGTTTCTACCTTGTATTTGGTATTCTCGAGGATTCAGGGTACCTGCCTCGGTTATCCATACTCCTTGATAAGGTCTTCAGGAAGATGGGATTAAACGGCAAAGGAGTCATCCCGCTTGTCATGGGTTTCTCCTGTGTCACCATGGCAATTCTTACCACCCGGCTCCTTGATACCAGGAAAGAAAAAAACATTGCCACCTTCCTCCTGCTACTGGGAATGCCATGTGCACCTCTCATCGCTGTAATGCTTGTAATCCTGGACAAGATGCCATTTTCAGCCACCCTGACTATCTTCGGTATTATTTTTGCGCAAACATTCATCGCCGGCTTCATGGCAAATAAGATACTTCCAGGCCAGGGCTCGCCTTTGATCTTTGAAATACCGCCGATGAGGCTGCCAAAACCCATGCAGGTCGTCAAATCAGCTGTCCATAAAACCTATTTCTTCATCAAAGAGGCCATACCTATATTTGTTTACGCCTCTTTATTTGTTTTTTTATTTGAAAGGATCGGGGGACTTGAAATCGCTGAAGATTTACTCAGGCCTCTAACTAATACTTTAATGGGGCTACCCGAAAAAAGTCTCCAGGTCTTTATTAAGACCATTATCCGGCGCGAATCCGGAGCTACGGAACTTGAACATTTAAGAAGTGGCTACACCAACCTGCAGCTTGTGGTCAATCTTCTTATTATGACCTTTCTGACCCCTTGCATTAACGCCATACTTGTTCTTTTCAAGGAACGTGGAAGAAAAACTGCAACCTTAATAATTTGTACAGTTATCACTTATGCAATTTTAATGGGAAGTCTGGTTAACCATGTCTGCCTTGCTTTGGGAGTCACTTTTACTTAATTTACATTTTATATTAATAACGAGTTCTGCCGAAAGCTTATCAGTGACGGGAGCTATATCATGCTAAATGAAACACAGGAAGAGATTCTTGAATCAATCTGGTCTGTTGGAGACAGACAGCACAATACAATTGAGGCTGTAAGAAAACGGTGTACTGTTGACTTTACAGAGGCTGATCTTGATGAGATGGAACGACAGGAATTAATTACCAGGGATCAAGACGAGATCAGGCTGGCCAATAAAGGAAAATCCATTGCTGAGGTCATAATAAGACGACACAGGCTGGCTGAGGTTCTCGTATCGAGCATCCTTAAGCTCAAACAATCGGACATGGAGGATATAGCCTGCAAAGTTGAACATAGTCTGCTCCCAGAGGTCGAAGAGTCGATTTGCACCCTGTTAGGTCATCCGGAGTTCTGTCCGGACGGGAAAAGAATTCCAAGAGGGAGATGTTGCTCCGGCAAGCGGAAGCATATAGACACCAGTGTAGTGAGTTTAAAGGAACTTTCTCCAGGAGAAAGAGGGAAAATAACCTACATAAAACCTGCTAAACACTCAAACTTTCATCAACTTATTTCTTTTGGACTTCATCCCGGTGTCGTAGTTACCGTACACAGAAAAAATCCGGCATTTTGTATAAAATTTGAAAATACAGAGCTTGCACTTGATGAAAACGTTGCGGGAAATATTTATGTCTGGAAGTTAACAAATGGTGAACCATAACCCGGGTTTCTCACAAGCCGAGACGCCGGATAGACAAAGTGTAAGGAGGTTGAGCTATACTTTAGTATGCTAAACGCCTTACACTGAAGGTTATACGGATGTATCGGCTTGCATTGCGCGAACAGTTCAGCATATTTTTTCATCTACACCATTCGTAAACACTCTGTTCCTGTTAATATCCTGTATACCATCTTCTATGCCCTCAGACTATCACCATTCACTATTAAATGCTGAAATGTTCGTGAGAAATGCGGGCTAGGTTCCCTCGCTTAACACCACAAGCACAAAAACCCCCGGAATATTTCCGGAGGTTTTTGTGCTTGTGAGACACACTCAATTATCTTATTTTTTAGCCTTTTGCCTAGAGTCAAGCTCTTTTGTTACCAATTCACTGATATCCAGAGTCTTGTCGAAATAGAGTAGGCCCGCACGGGAATCGAGTATCATTGCATAACTGTTTTTTTCACCCATATCTGCAATAACCTCCTGGAGTTCCTGCACTACCGGCTCCATAATCTGTTTTTCCAACTGCTGCATTTCAAACTGGGCATCCTCGGACTTAACCTGTAGTTCCCTGACTATTTTCTGGTACTCCCTTTCCTTCTCCTCTCTTACCTGTTGACTCCATACGGAACTCTTTTTTTCGATCTCAGCCCGCATAGCCTCAACTTCTTCCTGTTCTGTCTGGAATTTTTTCTGGAACTCTAAAACTTTTTCCTCGAGAACCTTTTTTACAGCCTGTCCGGATGAGGAACTCAGGAGTACCTCCTGGATGTTGACTGTAACAATCCCTTTATTTTCTGCAGCTATCGCGTTCGAGCTGACAAGGCAGGCAATTCCCACCCACAATGCTACAACAGAATAAATGCTGACAATTCTTAAATTCATTTCTTTCATACCTCCTAAAAATTACAATGGGAAAAAGTTTTTACCAATTTTCATTCTTATAATCATTTTCAATGTTTGATGCCAACTTGATTTAATGCTCACATAGAGAAACCGGGATGGAAGTTGCATGAAACGCCTTCCTATCCCGGTTTAATCAATCTTCTTTTTACTTACAATAAACTGATTGTGCTGACAGCCCGGTTATTTTGCCAAAACAAAGTCATCTCTTCGATTCTGGGCCCACGATAACTCATCATGCCCATACAGTAAGGGCTTTTCCTCTCCATAACTTATAGTATGCAGACGATCACTGTGAATTCCGAGATTGACCAGGTATTTTTTTGCGTTGATTGATCTGCGCTCGCCAAGGGCCATATTATATTCACTGGTTCCCCGTTCATCACAGTTCCCTTCAATGCGAACCTTAACAGCCTCATTCTGTTTTAAATAGTCAGCATTTTTCTCAAGACGGGCACGCTGGTCCTGCCTGATATTTGACTTATCAAAATCAAAGTAAACTGGAAGTAACGGTGCAGAAGTCCTTCCTTCAAGGACCTCGTGTTCTTTATCCATTGAATCTGCCTGGGCATCAAGAGATTCCTCTTTTGCCGCCATACTCTCATCATATATTTTTTCATAGCCCGGTTCACCAGGCTGTGGTGCTCTCTCTTCAGTAACTGCCCCCATTTCTTCCTCAGCAGTTACTTTCTTCTTAGCGCAGCCGCCCACACTCAATGCAAGCCCAAACGCTATTGTCACAATCAGCACCAACAACAATGTTTTTCTCATTTTCTCCTCCCTTGGGAATATTATCTCAACAACATAAGGTACGAAAGCAAAACACCTACACGCTTTTCTTTATATTTAGTCTATTTTTTCAACTATTTCCATAGTAACCTTTAGCTGATTATTATTTTATATGGAATATGTTAAAAAAATATTAACACCTAAAAAAATTTTAAGCCCAATTAGGCTCGGCAAAATATCTCCGTTTGATATTCTTTTAGAAAAACCACAAAGCACCTTATAGAAAAGTTGCTTTAGATTCAATATTTTTTTACTCCCAATCGATTTTATAAAAAATTTACACAACTAAAATTAAAGCCTTTCATAATGTACTAAGTAATTTTATACTCAGGTGTGCTTAGCAAAAATACTTAAAAAAACAACCCGTAAATTTTCTATTGATATGCAAAATCAATATCACGATACTCTCGTTGACCAAAAAACGATACTCAATAATATGGTCGCCCAATGTCCTTTCGGCAGTTTTTTCGGCATTTCTCAGAAGGCGTTTGACCTCGTTTGGTCTAAACTTACTGCAAAAGACGGCAACTCTGCAGTTTATGTCAGTATGGAAATTGGAGCTGACTTGGATGTTTTCAATCCAGTTAAAAACTATTTGTTGCAAAATGAAATAACCGACAGCAATGATCCTGTCCTGAGTTCATTTATCAATAAAACGCTGCAAGGCTCCCCTAAAATCCCAAACTATGGTGGTGGCCTTGGTATTCTGGCCGGGGACACCCTGAAGAGTTTTTCTGCATGTAATATTCCTGTCGCTGCAATTTCACTGCTTTACAGAAAGGGCTACTTCTCACAACTTGTTGACTCCAAAGTGGGCCAGATAAGCTGGTCAACTGAATGGTCCCCAGAAGATACCCCTGGTCTCTATTTGTTAAAAAATCCAAACTACCCTGACAAACCACTCATTATTGAAATTCCCTTCTTTGATAAACAGGGGAAAACGATTATGGCCTATGCCCAGGTCTGGATGAAACTTGAGGTTAATGAAAATCTTGATTTTTTTGTGCCTGAATTTCTCCTCGATTTCAGTTTGCCGGAATCTCCGGAGTGGATACGTAATGCCTCCAATTATCTTTATGACAGCAGCTCCGAACAGATGAAGGCAATACAGCGGCGCATGTTAGGTGCTGGGGTTATGCCTCTTATGGAAATTTTGGGCCTCACAGCAAACACCATACATCTTAACGAACAGCATGGTGTTGTCTCAGTACTCAACCTCATTGCCGATCATCTCCTACAAAACCTTGGGATAGATTATCAGAAAAATGTTAAAGATTCAGATATATTAGAAGCGGCTCAAAAAGTATCTCAAAAGGTCGTTTATACCATACACACACCAGTTAAAGCAGGTCATGACCGCTTTGAAAAATCTCTTTATGCAGGCTTAAGCCAAGCAGTCTGCAAGAAAATTCTTGGCCTTCTTGCCAAGGATAAAGATAATCCCTCACTCTATAATTTCACCCAATTTGCCATGCAGGTGAACAGAGCTGTCAACAGTGTCAGCAGGCTGCATCGTGATGTCACCAAGAAACAGTTCCCGCAATATGCTGAGAAAATTACCGCCATAACCAATGGTGTTCATCATCTCACCTGGATAAGTGACGCTAAAGCTGAAGTTTTTGACAGTTTCCCGGAGTTGCAAGGTTGGCACCAGAATCCCGCAGTCTTTGTCAATGCAGAATCTCTTCTAACAAACAAAAAATTTCGCACCTACCTCGAGCAGGCATGGCAGCATGATACAGAGATACTCATTCAGTATGTAAACAACATGCTTGTTATGCATCGACACCAAATTGAAGAAACCTGGATAGATCCACCAAATTTTCTGTCCCATCTGCATGAGGAGGATATTCCGCTTGCCCCGACTGTCTTTACAATTGGTTTCGCCCGTCGTTTTTCAACCTATAAACGTGCCGACCTAATTTTTGACGACGTTAAGACCCTCACTTCAATTATCACTGACCTTGACTACCCTGTAAATTTTCTTTTTGCCGGTAAAGCACATCCTGCCGATGAACCAGGAAAATCACTTATTAAAATCATTCTGGACATACAGGAAGAGCTGTATGAACAAAGCAATGGATTGGCAAAGCTGGTATTCATCCCTAATTATGACATGGCCATTGCCAAAATGATGGTTTCCGGTGTCCATGCCTGGTTGAATAGTCCCAAGCGTCCATTAGAGGCAAGCGGAACCAGCGGCATGAAAGTTGCCATGAACGGTATACCCAATATCAGTATCCTTGATGGGTGGTGGATGGAGGGGTTTCATGACGGGAAGACCGGTTGGAAGTTCGGCCTCGATACTCCGGTTGATACTGAACCTCTGAGTGAAGATCCTGCAGCACTTCTTTATGAGCAGGATTCTGCCTCATTTTATAAGATGTTCCCCCAAGTTCTCAAAGAGTTCTATGACCAGGGATCAAGGCCCAAATATATTGATAAATGCATCAATAATATTTTCCTCAATATACCTATTTTTAACACACACAGGATGATTGCCGAGTACTGTCGAAACTATGCTCTCACTCTTCCATCCCCGGTGGAGAAAAAAATAAAACAGTTTCAAAAACTATATAAAAGCGAAATTTGATATATTCGAAATAAGCATCCTTTCAGGATTCAAAATCAGATCACAAGTTACGATTGATAGTTATTGCAACTCACTCCAGATTGTTTATTTTAGGCCCTTGAGTGTTGCTAAGATAGACCACATTTCTATATCATCAGGTTTTAAGCGCAGATATTTTTCAAGTTCCCAATGAGATTTATCGTAGTTGCCAAGTCTGGCATGAATGACAGACCTGTTCTTGTAAATATCAGAGTGTGAGGAGTCTAATTTTTCGGCTTCTCCAAGATCCTGCAAAGCATTATCATACATGTGTAACTGTGCATACGTAACACTTCTCTCAACAAATACATGGTGATCAACCGGGTGTAATGCTATATATTTATTAAAATCATACAAAGCTTCTTTGTATCGACCTTCAACTTTGTAATATTCCCCCCTATTATATAATGCAAACAGATTATCAGGATGGTATTCCAGTTCATGGGACCATAACGTTCCATAAATCAATTTTTCAAAGGCAAAAGTGGTTATTGTAAGAGGGTTATAGTTTCCGCATATATGTGTTGAGAAAACATTTTTTACGCTTATAAAAAAACTTCCCCAGTCTGAAATATTAGTTATATCGGGATTTCTGTAAATATTTACCGGGTCATCCCAATTAACAAATCCGTATTGTAAACAGGGCAGGTAGACCATAAAGCTTGTGGCCAGGACTGCTGACAATAAAAATAAATTCCATTTGTTTTTCCAAAAAGAAACTCGGTTGGCTGAATTTGCCTTGTTAAATTGAGATTTAACAAGGTTCTGTGTTTTAAGGTAGGAGTTTGGGGATTCTGCTGAATAAAGATCCGAGGAAAGCTTTCTTTTTCCAAATGACCCCAGATATAAAAATATCGTTTCTGTCCATTTGAATGGAATAACGAACAGATTTTTTACAATAGCATTAAACTTTTCTGCTATTATAAAATTTGCCATTGGAGTAAATTGCCCCCCAAGCCCTCTTTACAAAAACAACACACCAAAAAGCCGCGCCATCAAATCGCTAGGCACTCCTATTGTCTCAAAACATACCCATGCCTTTTCGATCCCCTCTTTGCAGCAAATTTGGCTTTATAAATTTAAATATTAAAACAAAAAGCAGAGTCATTTCTGACCCTGCATTTCTAATGTTTTTATGTGATCTGAATCCCTAATCAAGCAATAGCATCAGCCAAGGCAGTCCTTTAGTGCATCTCGAGGTTGAAAAAGCATGAAATTCATCAACTGATATGTATGACGCGCCTACTATCTGGCCAGCTTCGTTTATCCCAAAAGCTTCACTGTAACTTCCGCCCAGTGTGCCTAGGTCCTTCGGGGCGCTTTCGCCATTTTCCCATAGGACAGCATGAAATTCATCACTTGTCACTGATATGTATGACACGCCTACTATCTGCCCAGCATCGTTTATCGCAAAAGCCTCACTGAAACTTCCGCCCAGTGTGCCTAGTACACCATAAAATTTAAAGTTTCGGATATAGCCGTTTCAGTTTTACACGAGCATCATCTGTACGAAACTGCCAGTCAATGTTAGATTGCCGATTA
>JBDLJI010000021.1:0-13894 GCA_039714455.1 Thermodesulfobacteriota bacterium | reverse complement strand
TTTCGCATACTAAAGTATAGCTCAATCCCCTTACACTTTGTCTATCCGGCGTCTCGGCTTGTGAGAAACCCGGGCTAGGTGTTAGTTTTTGAGTCGAACCTGCCGCTTTTTACTTTTTTTCAGGGAGTTGAAGGCTGTTATTTTGCAGCCTGTAGAAAATGTATCTGGTAGTTCACTGTGCAGCTGCCATGCGTCTTGACAAACCAATGATCCAACTGCTTGAGCCGTGCCCTGGTAAGGGCCGGATAGCCATGTTGATGCCAGCCACCGGTCCCGGTTTTCTTTATATGGACTAACAGGTCGTGTACTGACTCATATTGTTTTTCAATCAATTCCTGTTCAACTGTTCCCTCAGTAAAATATGCATTCAGGCAGTTCTGCAGGATGTTGACATCCGGAAATGCATCGGCCGCAACATTTCCAGGGTATGCAAATATGACCTTCATGCCCCGGCCCAATTTTTTTAAGGATTCCGGTCCAAAAATTGAACACAGAAAAATTCCTCCAGGCAGGAGAATCCGAGCTATATTTTTGAGTGCTTGGTCATGGTCTGTGAACCACTGCAGGGAGCCGTTGCTTGCCACCAGGTCAAAGGATTCGTCTGAGGCTTCTTGCAGGAATTCTTCTCCCTCTGCGCAAATAAACTCAATATTTTTTTTACGTAGTTTATGGCTGGCTTTTGCAATCATCTCCGGGGAAAAGTCGAGCGCCACAATCTTTGCTGCAGGAAACCTGTCCGTCAGCATGGAGGTAAAATTCCCGGTGCCGCAACCTATCTCCAGAATTGTTTTTTCTCCTGCAGTATCTTGTGATAGAGAAAGTTTTTCTGCCAGTTTCAGTGCTACATCAGTCTGGACTTTGGCATAACTGTCATAGGAGTCAGCAGCCTTGGAAAATTTTACCTGGATAGCATGTTTTCTCAATTCATTTTGCAGAGAACAACTTTCAGAAAGGAATACTGCATGTCCGCTATTTTGAATGAGTTCGACTTCTGAGTCTTTAAGAATCGGCATTTCTGTTACAGGTGCGATGATGTCCTGTTTGCCGTGAATCAGGCGTACAGGAATGCCGGGAACACGACTGGGGCAGGCATATTTTGCAAGAAATTTCAAACCCCGTTGCAATCGCTCAATATTCATATCTGCTGCATTGAGATAAAGAGGTTCAAGAGTCTTGCAAAAATTCCTGTAGTACTCTTTTTCACCCAGAAAGCATTTTCGGTAGAAATTTTTTAGAAATGCATCACGGTTTTCAGCAAATTCCCCCTGCAGTTTTTTAATTTCATGCCCGGGCCAGTGGGAGCGGAGTGAAACGAGTATCAGCGATTCAACCTTTTCCGGGTACCTGGCAGCAAAATCGAGTCCCAGCATGGCCCCCATGGACCATCCTATAATGCGAACAGGGTTTATGTTTTTTGTAACAAGAAAATGCAACAGATCCGGTTCAAAAGTTTCAGGATCAAGGGTATTTTCCGGACAGATCCAGGGTGGTGATGGTTTGAGCAACCGAAGTATTCTGCCGTCAAAACCCCAGCCCGGCAAAAAAACGGTGACCGTTTTAGTGTCAAGACCGTGGTCAATATTTAGAAATGAATGGTTCATGGACTTTAGTCTATATAGGATATGAGAAAGACAGGCAAGGTCTGGAAACTAAAAGGTCTTAAACAGATGCCTTGTGTAAAGCACCAGCCAGGCTCTTGGCGCATTTTTTCAGATGAGACTCCTGGTGATATCTGGTGATGGAGAACCGCAGACGGGCTGATCCTTCCGGCACGGTGGGTGGACGGACAGCCTTGACATAAATATGGTTTTTCTGGAGTTCTTCAGCAATGGCAAGGGCTTTAGCGCTGTCACCAATCATGACAGGAATAATCTGGGAAGGGCCGGGGTCATCTTTTATTCCGTTTTTGCGAAGTTGTTTTTTAAAGAAAGCAACTTTCCGATGCAGGTCAAGGCGCAGTTGCGGTTCTGATTTGACGAGGTATAGAGCGGCAAGATTGGCACCCACAACAGCCGGAGGCAATGCAGTGGAATATATGAAGGTACGGGCTTTGTTAACTAAAAAATCGACAATTTCCTGCGATGCGGCTGCATAGGCGCCATAGCTGCCCAGAGCCTTGCCAAAGGTTCCCATGGCAATATCCACTCCATCACTGACATTATCCTCCTCGATGATGCCAGAGCCGTTAGGGCCATACAATCCAGTGGCATGGGCCTCGTCAACCATTAATAAAAAACCGTAGCGTTTTTTCAGACTTACAAGATCGGCTAAGGGGCAACGGTCTCCGTCCATACTGTATATGGATTCGACAACAACCAGTACACTGTTGAACTGGCTGCGTTTTTCACTCAGAATCTGTTCGAGATGCTCCAGGTCATTATGTCTGAACCGTATGGTTCTTGCACCTGAAAGCATGCAGCCGTCATAGATGCTTGCATGGCTCAAGCGGTCGGTAATAATGAGATCGCCCCTTCCTGCCAGGGCAGGAATGATGCCGGTATTGGCCAGGTAGCCGCTGCCGAAAGTCAGGGCCGCTTCTTTGGATTTAAACGGTGCAATTTCCTGTTCCAGGAGGTGGTTGATTTCCATGTCGCCACTCATCAATCGAGCCGCCCCGGCTCCGGTCCCGAACATTTCCAGATATTTTCTGCTTGCAGCAATTACTTCAGGGTGCTCCGACAGGGCAAGGTAATCATTGGATGAAAAGTCCTGCAGTTCATCCTCAGAGTCCAACAGTCTGACCCAGCCCTGGCCAAGTCTGATTAAAGGTGATAATTTCCGCAGCGTTCCTGCTTTTTCCCTTTCCAGAAGAAATTTTTTCATCAGCTTCATCAATTCCAGTCCTCAAGTCAAATTGTTGAGGATTATTTCTTCAACCCAAAAATGGACCCGCGTTTTTTACCGGTAAAAGCCGGTCCGGAGCCCCCCCTTTTTTTTAATTTCCGTTTTCTGGTGGGCTTGCGTCTAACCTTGTTTGTAAATTGACTGATTGATTCGGCCATGACATGCTCCGGAATCTTCTTGCCGGCAGTGGCCTCTAAGAAAATTCGAAAAAACAGATCGCATTCCCGGTAATAACTTTTTTTCTTCAACCATTTCGGCCAACTGTTCTCTTTTGCATAGCGCATAAACTGCGGCAGGGTAACCAGTTGCAGCGCTATGCTTTCCTTGTGTGCGCGTTTGATGCTCATGGGCCCAAGGATTTCATCGAGGCGTATTCTTATTTTTTTTAATAGACGGTGGAATTCAGGTCCTTTGCAGTTTTTGTTCAAGAGGTCTAACTCTGCTATCGCCCAGGGAACAAGGAGCAAGGAGAAAATTAATTGATCCGGCAGATTCATGCCCCTGGAGTGCAACCTGGCAACAACCGCCTGGATGTCAAGAAACAGCCTGCGATTTTGTATACTTTCCGGCGGGGTATGAATATTTTTATAAAAAGGAAAAAGCACATAAAAAATACCGCTGTCCATCGCCAGTTCCGCCCAGTCCCTGCAGGCAGTGCTGCGGAGATCTTTCATCAGTTCATCGCGGATCCGGGAAATAGGGCAGAGAATCAGTTTGTCTTTGTGGTCAATGATAGCCTGCCAGGTATCAGGTTCGATGGTAAAATTGTTACGTGCTGCATGGCGAATAACCCGCATCATTCTGGCCGGATCCCTCTGGATTCTTATATCCGGTTCACCGATAAAACGGATTATACCCTGTTCCAGGTCATTGACCCCGTCAGTGTAGTCTATGATACTGGAGTTTTCTATTTCGTAGAAAAGGCCATTAATAGTCAGGTCGCGTCGAAAGGCATCATCTGTAGGGGACCCAAAGGTGTTATTGGCTGCCAGAACCTTTTCTTTGGCGCTGCTGTTGTCACCATTTAAATCGTACTCACTCCTACAGCGGAAAGTTGAAACCTCGACGATTTTGCTGCCATGAAAAAAGACCTGTACCAACCTGAAGCGTCTGCCGATCAGGCGGCTGTTTCTGAAAATCTTACGGAGCTGTCCTGGCTTGGCATTGGTGCTGATGTCAAAATCTTTCGGGGTTTTTCCAAGGTAAAGGTCTCGAACCCCACCACCGACCAGGTAGGCAATATAGCCGGCATCCCGCAGGCGGTACAGTACCTTCAGCGCTTCCCGGTCAATATTTTTTCTCGATATTGGATGATTTGACCTGGGAATGATGCGTGGTGTTGGAGTATTATTAACTGGCTTGCTTCCGGTTCCCGGGGAAGTAGGCATGGCTTATATTTTTTTGCCTGATAACATCAGTATTCAGGGGGCTGCTGGTTCTTTATAGATAGATTCAGCCTGGGAGGTAAACATGTCAAAAACTTCTTTGACCGAGAGTATGTCTTTCATTTTGTAGACATTCTCTCCTGAAAAAACAAGGCCTTCATCAACGTTTCCATCCCTTGCCATTCTCAATCTTTCAGAGATGCAATAAAAATGATCACATTTTTTCAGGCACTTGTACTTGCAGTTCTTGGCCTTGATTTCTTTGCCTGCCTCCATTTTTTTAACAAATGGGGTTCTGAGGGCCCGGCCAGGCAGTCCAACAGGGGAATGGACAAGGGCCACATCTTCCTTTTTGGCATTGAGGTAGACCTGTTTAAAGGCATCGGAAACCGAGCATTCGTTTGTCAAAACGAAACGGGAGGCGATTTGAATTCCGTCAGCACCGTATTTATCCATCATTTCAGCCATCTCATAACCGTTGGTTATCCCGCCGGCTGCAATGAGCGGCACTTTTTTTATAACCTTGCGGATTTTGGGAAACAGGTCCCGCAAGGCAATGTCTGTTCCCAGGTGTCCTCCTGCCTCCTTGGCTTCAACAATAATGGCGGCAGCGCCCAGTTTTTCTGCAAGCCTGGCAAAGGCTGGTGAAGAGACGATGGAAACGATTGGCGTATTGGTCTCCTTGCCAATCTTGAAGACATCCCTGGAAAATCCCGCGCCGGTGATAATCATGTCGACCCCGGCTTCAATCGAGCCTTTGACAAGCTGGTAAAAATTTTTCATGGCAAACATGATGTTCACCGCAATAATGCCCTTTGTGGCGTCCTTTGCTTTTTGGATGTCGGCCTGGAGTTCATCCACGGGAATTGCAGAACCTCCGATTGTGCCTATGCCGCCACATTCTGCGACAGGTATTGCAAGGTCAGAGGTAGAGACCCGGATAGACATCCCTCCCTGGATAAGGGGGACAGGGGCAACGAATGGTCCAATTGTGAGTGGGGGTAATTTCATGTGGTAATTAACACTACGGAAATACTATAGAATTTCGTGCGAAGTGTTTCGTTACTTGTATTGCAACAATAGTGATGTTGTAAATTATTAATTAAAATCAAGTGGTTTGGTTTCATGAATAAAAGGTATTATTTTTCGCTAACACCGGAGGAATATGCCCATCTTCTGGTATTTTGTCAAGTCAAAGCGTACTCCTGCAGGGGACATTGCTTGACTTTTTGATGCCGGTACGAGTAAAGTTCTCCGTTTATTTTTATATTCTAATACATTTCTGCTGTAATTAGGAGATTATTTTGAGCATAAAAGCTTTAAAAGGCTTCAAGGATATTTTGCCCGATGAGGTTGGCCTCTGGCAAGTCATAGAAAGGAAGGCCCGGGACATTTTTCACAGGTATGGCTTTGAAGAGATTAAAGTTCCTATCCTGGAGAAGACAGAACTTTTTGTCCGCACTATTGGCGAGAGCACCGATATTGTCGAAAAAGAGATGTACACATTTAAGGACCGCAATGGCGCCTCCCTGGCCATGCGGCCCGAAGGAACCGCTTCGGTGATAAGGGCGTATATTGAAAACGGTCTTTATGTTAGAGGTTCTGTGCAGCGCCTCTACACTATTGGCCCCATGTTCAGGCATGAAAGACCCCAGAAGGGGCGCCTGAGACAGTTCCATCAGATGAGCGTGGAAGTGCTCGGTTCAGACCGCGCCATGACAGATACCGAAGTTATGGCCATGGCATGGCAGCTCCTGCAGGAAATAGGTTTGGAGGCAAGCCTTGAGATAAATTCATTGGGATGTGCTGCCTGTCGCCCGTCTTTCAAGGCAAAATTACAGGAATTTATTAAAGAGCGCTTGGAGCGTCTATGTGAAGACTGCCAGCGTCGCAGTGTCACCAACCCGCTTCGTGTGCTTGATTGCAAAAGCGATCATTGCCAGGAGCAGTATGCTTCGGCGCCATCAATTATTGAGCATCTTTGCGGGGTATGCAGCACTCACTTTGATGAAGTCAAGGAGGCACTGGATCTTCTAGGTGTGCCTTATTCTGTTAATCCTTCAATGGTGCGGGGACTTGACTACTATACCAGGACAGCCTTTGAATTGATAACTACTGAACTTGGTGCCCAGGGCGCCATTGGTGCAGGAGGGAGATACGACGGGTTGGTCAAACAGCTCGGCGGCCCGGATGTGCCTGGCATAGGTTTTGCCATGGGCATCGAAAGGCTGGCCATGCTGTTAAGCCAAAAAGATGAGCTTGAAAGCCCCCCTGGTCTTGACCTTTTTCTCGTCACCCTGGGAGAGGCCGCCTATAAAAAGGGATTCCACCTGATGCAGATGCTTCGCTCCCTCGGGGTGCGGGTAATGATGGACCATGAGGGACGGAGCATGAAAAACCAGATGAAACAGGCCAATAAACAGAAGGCCAGGTTTGCACTTATTCTGGGTGAAAATGAGCTGGAAAATAGAGAAGCGGTCCTGAAGGATATGCTTTCCGGTGAGCAGGAATTTGTTGAACTTGCAACTGATTTCCAAAACTGGGCCGCCGCTATCAAAACAAAAATCAAGTAACAATAGAAATAAAATAAAGTGCTCGGCCAGGAAGCAGAACCGTCCTGAATGATTGCGCTGTTCACAAAAACTGAGGAGTAATCAAATGGAATCCATGGGGGGACTCAAACGGAGTCATTCCTGTAATGATCTTGCAGTGGATAATGTTGGAGAGGCTGTCACCCTGATGGGTTGGGTGCTGAGACGACGTGACCATGGGGGGGTTATATTCATCGATCTGCGGGATCGCTGGGGTATCACCCAGGTTGTTTTCAATCCTGAGATCCATGCCGAGGTTCATGCCAAGGCGCATCAATTGCGAAGTGAATGGGTTATCGCTATACAGGGTCGGGTGGAAAGGCGGCCTCCGGACATGGAGAATTCCAACCTTAAAACAGGCGGTATTGAGGTTTTGGTCGACACATTAAGGATATTAAATTCCAGCCTTACCCCTCCGTTTCCACTGGATGAGGATGTCGAAGTTTCGGAAAATCTGCGGCTTAAATATAGATATATTGACCTGAGACGTCCCTTCATGGCCTCAAATCTGATCACCCGGCATAAGGTGTCCCAGTCTGTTCGAACCTACCTGGATGAAAACAATTTTCTTGAAATTGAAACACCGATCCTGACCCGTTCAACTCCGGAAGGGGCAAGAGATTATCTGGTTCCAAGCAGGGTCAATGCCGGGAAATTCTATGCCCTGCCGCAGTCTCCGCAACTTTTCAAGCAGCTTTTGATGATGTCCGGAATGGACAAATACTATCAGATTGTCCGCTGTTTTCGGGATGAAGACCTCCGGGCCGACCGGCAGCCTGAGTTTACCCAGATTGACATGGAGCTTTCTTTTATTGAAGAGAAAGACATTTATGAAATAATTGAAGGTATGATGCTGCGGCTGTTCAAAGATGTACTCAACATTGAGCTGACCCCTCCATTTGCCAGGATGAATTATGAAGAGGCAATGGCCCGTTTTGGCACGGACAGGCCAGACACGAGATTTGGTCTCGAACTGATTGACCTGACTGAGACTGTCAGGGATTGCGGTTTCAACGTTTTTAAGTCCGTGGTCAAGAAGGGCGGGCTGGTGAAAAGTATCAATGCCAAGGGATGCGGAGATTTTTCACGTAAGGAGCTTGATATCCTTACTGAATATGTAGGGCAGTTCGGGGCCAAGGGGCTCGCCTGGGTTAAGGTAAAGGCTGCAGGCGAATGGCAGTCGCCCATCACTAAATTTTTCACCGATGAGGAGCGTGAGTCAATAAGCAGTGAACTGGGGGCAGAAGAAAATGATGTCCTTTTCTTTGTTGCTGACAAGGGGGCCATTGTCCACCAGGCATTGTCGGAACTTCGCCTGGAGCTGGCAAGGAGACTTGGCCTGGTGGATAAGACCTCTTTTAATTTTGTCTGGGTCGTTGACTTTCCTTTATTGGAGTATGACCACGAAGAAAAAAGGCATACCGCAGTGCATCATCCTTTTACAGCGCCCAAAGAAGAGGATATGGAATTCCTGGAAAAGGACCCTGGGCGTGTTCGCAGCAAGGCCTATGATCTGGTTTTGAATGGAGTTGAAATTGGCGGAGGCAGTATCCGTATCCACCAGAAAGAGCTCCAGGATACTATCTTTAACGCTTTGGGAATCAGCAGGGACGAGGCGGAAGATAAATTTGGATTTCTCCTGCAGGCTCTGGAACTTGGCGCTCCGCCCCATGGAGGCATTGCCTTTGGGCTTGACCGTCTTCTCATGATTCTGACCGGTCGGGAATCGATCCGCGACGTCATAGCCTTTCCGAAGACCCAGAAGGCAACCTGCCCACTAACCGAGGCACCAGCCTCAGTAGCCAGGAAGCAACTCACAGAGTTATATCTGCGCCCTGACTGGGAGTAGGAGTTTATTCAAAAGAGAAAACCTGGCTTTGAGGGCAAGGTCACAATATACCCTAAAGGGCATAAAATGCCTGTTGCGATGAGAGTGACAGGTTATAAGGCCGGGTTCTTCTGGCCCGATATTTACTAGAGAAACTGCTGATTAATCTCGATCTCTGCCTTACTTCTCACATTCGTCAGCCATGAACCCAGGAGAGTAGCCTCTTTTCTTTCCAGCATAGCTGATCTGAATTCATTCTCCTTTTCGGTAAAGAGATCAGGAGAAGGCGGTCTCCTGTCCATAACCCTGAAGACATAAAACAAGCCATTGCTGTATACAACTTCTTCCGGGTAGGGCGACTCTGCCGACAGCTCAAAACCCAGGTTTGTCATTTGGGAGGGCAATGAGGAATTTGTAGTTTGATTTCGGGTGATATAGCCTGAATTCTCAGGGGTCTTATCATGCTTTGCCGCCTCAGAGGCAAGATCAATGCTGCCCTGTTCCTTGAGGGCGGCCAACATGGATTCAGCTGCCTCCCGCGCCAAGGTTTCTGATTTTGCGCTGATGTAGTCTTGCTGTAACTGCTCTTTAACGTCTTGCAACAAGGCAACTTCGGAGTCTTTCTTGTCAGCCGCAAAGATTATGGCATATCCTTTTGCGGTTTCTATCAGTGAGCTGAGTTCCCCTTTGTTTAGCGTAAAGGCCGCAGTGAGAAAGGCAGGCTCAGTGACCATTCCTACGCTAAAACCACTTTTCTCTGGAGACTTTCTCGGGAAAAATTCGGTCTGTTCTACAGTAATGTCAGTATTCTGCCGGCTGAATTTTTCCAGGCTTCCGGCCAGGATAATCTTTTCATAAGCCTCAGTTGCTCTATTAAATGCAAGTTGGCTGGCTTTTTGTCCCTGGATCTGGGATGCAATCTCATCCTTTACCTCTTCCAGGGTCCTGGTATGGGCCGGCTTTATCTGCTCAATTTTTATGACATGGAAGCCGAACTGGGTTTCCACTATGTCGCTTATTTCTCCTTCGTTCAAAGCAAATGCCGCATCATCAAAAGACTTTACCATCCTGCCCCGGGAAAATGATCCTAGATCTCCTCCACTGGGCCCGGTCGGCCCTTCGGAATACTGTTTTGCCAGTTCAACAAAATCTTCACCCGACCTGGCCAGCTCAAGAACCTGCTCTGCCCGTTTGAGTTTCTCACTTAATACATCTTCGGAGTCCACTTCAGTAGTTTTTATGAGGATATGGCGGGCGCTCCGCTGTTCCGGGATACTGTAACGATTGAAGTTCTGACGGTAGAAAGATTCCAACTCTTCATCGGTGATCTCCGGTTTTTCATCTCCGCTGTATGGAAAGAGAAGAAAGTGCAGTTTGACCTGAGGATCGGTCATGTAGTTATCCTTGTTCTCTTCGTAAAATGACTGTAATTTCTCTTCGTCAGTTTCAATTTTTTCTTTAAAATCAGCACCATTGAAGGAAACATACTCAATACGTATTTCCTCATTGTCGAAATCAAATTGTTCGAGGGTTTCCAAAGGGGCCAACTTGGCAAAACGTGAGAGATGTGAGAGTACTTTCCCTGCAAGGAGATCGGTTCGCATGGTGGTTTCAAAAGAAGTGGGTGTCATCCCGGAGCTTGAAAGAATATTTTTGTACTGTTCAACATTAAAAATACCGTTTGTCCGAAATGCCTCCATTTTTTCAACGGCCTGCTGGACTTCAAGATCGCTTACCATAACCCCCATCTCTCTGGCCCCCTGGCGCAAAAGGGTCCGTTGAATGAGCTGTTCAATGGTCTGGCCTTCCAGATCAAGGCTTTCCAGCAGGCCCTTAGGCAAACTTCCACCGAATTGATTGCGGTACTGGGTCGCCAGTTGGTCATAGGCTTTTTGAAACGCCTCATAGGGAATGGCTTCATCATTAACTGTTGCAACAGTGTTTATGCTGCCGCGGTAACTGCTTCCTACACCCCAGAAAACAAAGACAAGTACAATGATGAGGATGATACCCTGAATGAGTGGCGATTGGGCTTTTTTTCGAAGTAAATCTAACATGTATTCTCTCCTTCATGAACTATCA
The DNA here is from genome assembly GCA_039714455.1 of Thermodesulfobacteriota bacterium. Classification (GTDB taxonomy): domain Bacteria; phylum Desulfobacterota; class Desulfobulbia; order Desulfobulbales; family BM004; genus BM004. Next base: position 3,164 of record JBDLJI010000021.1, on the reverse strand, counting down.
GGAGGCGTTACTCATTAGAGAATATGCCTCCCGGGAAAATTTTTTCACCGTATGTTGAAAAATGTCAATAATGCAGTGCTGTCCATACCATACAAAATAATAACATATTCTTTTATCCGATAAAGATTACTTATTGCCAGTTAAAAATAATAGTATAATAAATTGGGGCAATATTTTTTAAAAGAAACTGTAAAAATTTTTGATTGCAAAATGTATTTTTATTGCCTTCATAAATTTTTTTTCCTGTGAAAAAATATGATATGATTAAGTGTTCCGAACAAATAATTTTGTTATGTTTCATGGCAGGTTATATGGCAAAAAAAATTGTTAATGATTACTTGACAAAGAATAGACGCTATATTATGAAGGACTATTCATTATTTGTTTTCAAAGTTCGGTGGAGACTGAAACAATCAATAATATACTAGTGACTGAAACCAAGGAGGAAAATTAAAATGGCAAGTATCGATCATAATGGCAAATCTTACGATGTGGATGAAGATGGCTTCTTGACCAAAGGCATGGAAGACTGGGATGAAGGTTGGGTTGAGTATGTAAAGGGTATTGAAGGTATCGGAGAGATGACCGAAGAGCATCAGAAGGTAATTGATGCTTTACAGGAGTACTACAAGAAAAATGGTATCGCTCCTATGGTACGTATTCTTTCCAAAACTACCGGCTTCCCGCTGAAGAGGATTTACGAGCTCTTCCCATCAGGACCAGGTAAGGGAGCATGTAAAATGGCTGGTCTGCCAAAACCGACTGGCTGCGTATAATTTGTCATAAGTAATTTAAATAAAAAAAGGGGAGAAGGCTTTTGCCTTCTCCCCTTTTTTTATTGTTTTATTAAAAACTTAATCCGGGCAATTTTTCAGCAGCAGTTGGTGAATTGCTTCCACCTTTTCCTGATACTCTTCAGGTGAGATTGTCGCTCCCTGTATCCCCCCTTTCAGATTAATTTCCCCCAGATAAGATTTTCCATCCTTTGTGACAAGAATATCAAGGTGGCCATAGGGAAAATGACCACGGTCCATGACCTTTCGGCAGAGTTTAATTTGCTCCACGGAGAGTTCGCAGGGCTCACTCTGCCCGCCATGATGCAGGTTGTTTCTAAAACTGTAGGGATTGTGGCGCCAGTAAGCTTCGATATAGTCATCCAGAAAAATAACCCGGATATCACGACATTCAGGCTCAAAGGGCTGCAAAACAAAGGGAAAAGGTATAGTGCCCAAGGAGGCATGGGTAAATACTTCCTCAATCGACTGCCAGAGGTGCACCCCCATGCCGGCATTCCTTCGATCCAGCTTGGTAATTACAGCAGTGATGGAGTTTTTCTGATAGTCAGAAATTGCTTCAATAAGATCATGAAGTGCATGGATGGGCCGGGTCTGGGGCAACATGAACCTGGGGAAAAGTGTTGCCTGTAAGGTTTTTGAACGGCTGACAAGTTGTGAAAGTCCTGAGGGAACCAGGTGCACTCCTCTGGCGCCAAGGTCAAGAAGCATGGGTTCTTCAGATTTCCGCAGGCGCAGACGGCCTACAACAATATCTCCCTGCCGCAGAGAATTATATTGAGCACGCAGAGTGGAGTTGTCTCTGATAACGAGCTTCTCACGGCTCAAACCGCTTTTCTCCTTTTGTTTGGATCGCAGTTATTCGCTACTGATATCCTGAATCCGTGATATAAAAAGGATATATCCAACGGCTCACGGAGTAAGGAATATGAAAATTCTAGAAAAGCATTTCCAAAAATCTTTTATGAAACTCGGTGAGATCAGCGCCGCAATCGCCGCAATAAAATTTTACCTGGCCCAGAACCTGGGAGTCATCCATTTCCTGGCTGAAGCTTCCGTCAGTATTCTGAATAAAACGTGTTGTGAGAATAACGCCGTCGGATACTTCCAGAAACTCTTTATTATTAGTACACTCAGGGCATGTGATGCGCTGGGTACTGGGAGAAGTTGCCACTTTGGGTCTTGTTTTTTTTCTTTTAATCTCGGTAGTATCAGAATAACTCATGATGAGAGAAATCCTCCTTTTAGAATAATTCGATACTCTATAAGGCAGTGGCAACTAATTGTCAACACTTGTGAAGGAATACCTGTAAAAGTTTTTCAAGGCAAATAAGTCTTTTTTGCTCAAAAGTGATTTAATTACAAGTAATTATTGTTTGTAGCAGCAAAAGAGAAGCAGGTATCAGGAATAATGAATTGTAAAGGTCGTATTGTCGCCAACCGGAGGTTCCTCAGTGGCATGGACCATTTCTACAAGAGAGTGTGGCGACCCCCGGTGAAACCATTGCAGCATTTTTTCAACTGCGGTTTTTTTCCCTTCAATTAAGGCTTCCACCGAACCGTCTGACCGGTTCCGTACCCAGCCAGAAAGACCAAGTTTTACGGCTTCATCCCTGGTGTAAGCTCTGAAAAAAACGCCTTGCACCCTTCCTTCGACAATGACGTGGACCCGTTTGTTATCAGTCATGCATTCTTCCTCTTTCCACAATTATGAAAGGCGGATATCCCAGGATACATAATTATTAGAACATGGATAGCTGGGTGTTATTTATAGTATCATCGTTACCTGCCAGCAACTCTGCTAAATCCTTCTCTGTCAGTATTTTCAATCCAAGTTCCCGGGCTTTTTTCAATTTACTCCCAGGTTTTTTCCCCACAATTACATGGGTCACCTTCTGGCTGATCTGTGAAGCAACCTTTCCCCCCCTCTCTTTTACCCTGACTTTGGCCTCATCTCTTGACATCGCATCAAGGCTGCCGGTGAAAAGGAATATAAATCCGGCAAATGGACTCTCGTTGGGGTTTTTTATCGAAGAAGTAATGGTGAAACCAAAATCCATGAGCTGCTTCAACATTGTTATGACATCAGGGTCCTGGAAGTAATCATTTATGCTTTTGGCGGTTTGCGGGCCTATTCCCTCAATCTCAAGGAGCTCTTCCTCACTGGCCCTTATAAGGTTTTCCAGTGATCCGCTATAATGTTCATCAAGCAGGCCGGCACCTTCTTCTCCGACATACCGGATTCCGAGAGCGCTTAAGAGTCTTGCCAGGCTGGTTTCGCGGCTTGCCTGAATGGCAGCGATTGCGTTGCGGGCTGATTTTTCAGCCCAGCCTTCAAGGAGAACCAGGTCAGTGACTTTCAAACCATAA
>JBDLJI010000020.1:0-14246 GCA_039714455.1 Thermodesulfobacteriota bacterium | reverse complement strand
AGATTGAGAACCTTTCCAGCTGCAGAATCGTACTCATCCTTTATGATATCAAGCAAAATAGCATCTTGCTTCGGCTGCAGAAGGATAACCGTATCGAACAACCCGTCAACCTCATGGCAGGGGGCAGGAACACCAGTGGCGCTCACCCGCTCATCATCCCTGTGACGCAGGGCAGAAAACCATACCTGTACGTTCATGGCGGCCATCATCTCCTTCAGGTCCATTATGGATTCATAGTCAGCCTCGCCAAAGTCATAGCCATCAACAACTACAATATCAGGCCTGAAGATATTCTGATAAACAAGATCATTGAGACGCTCTTCCAGTTTTGGCCTGCTGAAGGCTGCTTCCTTAAAAGTCATAATCATACGGTTACGCATGAGTTCATTTTCAATTTCAGCAGCATTTTCCAGCTGAAAACCTTCTGCAATATATTTAAAAATATCATCATACCAGGCCTTTGCCTTTCCCAGGTCTTCCCCTACACTGACATGCAGCACCTTCTGGCCCCGCAACATGCTGTCCATGGCAATCTGCACCAGAATGGCTGTCTTTCCCAATCCAGCTCTGGCCATAATCAATCCCATGCGGTGGTCTGGCAATGACTCTGGTGATAATGGATTAAGAACACGTAACGGGTTTTTTTTGATCAAATCCTCTTTCAACATAATAAAAACTCCTAAAACCTATTTATTAAAGGTCATTATTTTGACTTTTGCTTCTCTGCTTCAAACTTTTTTATTATTTCCTCGGCAACTGATTTGGGCACCTGCTTATAGGTGGCAAACTCCATGGTAAATTCGGCTTTGCCCTGGGTAAGAGATCGCAAAACAGTTGAGTAGCCAAACATTTCCGATAACGGGACCTCGGACTCAACCGAAGTATAATTCGCTTCCTCGACGGTACCTACGATCATGCCGCGCCTCTGGTTCAAGCTGCCCATGACAGCCCCCTGAAACTCTGAGGGACCCTCAACGGCAACTTTCATGATGGGCTCAAGGATTACAGGCTTGGCCTTCTTGTATGCCTCCTTGAAAGCACCAATAGCCGCGAGCTGAAAAGCCACATCGGATGAGTCAACATTGTGGGAGGAACCGTCATTTACGGTAACCCTTACTCCGGTAATGTGGGCTCCTGCCAGGGAACCCTTCTCAAGGCTTTTCTTAAATCCTTTATCGCAGGAAGAGATAAATTCGCGGGGAATAGCCCCCCCTACAATCTTATCCACAAATTCATACTCTTCTTCCATGGGCTCCATAAAGCCACCCACTCTACCGAACTGGCCTGAACCACCGGTCTGCTTCTTATGGGTGTAATTAAACTCCGCCATCTGGGTAATTGTTTCGCGATAGGCAACCTGGGGCTGCCCGACTTGTACTGCTGCCTGATATTCTCGCTTCATGCGCTCGATATACACCTCAAGATGAAGCTCACCCATGCCTGAAATAATTGTTTCGTTGGTCTCATGGTCAACAAAGGTCCTGAATGTCGGGTCCTCCTTGGTGAAACGATTCAGCGCCTTTGACATATTCACCTGGGCTTTGTTGTCTTCAGGTATGATTGCCAGCGAAATAACGGGTTCCGGCACGTGCATGGAACTCATTGACACAGAGATATCCGGGGATGTAAAGGTGTCACCCGAGGCACAGTCAATCCCGAAAAGCGCAACAATATCACCGGAAGCAGCTTCTTCGATATCCTCCATCTCATCCGAATGCATCCTGACCAGACGACCTATCTTGACCTTTTTACCATCACGGCTGTTGATAATAGTATCTCCTTTCTTCATGATACCCTGGTAGATTCTGACATAGGTCAACTGTCCATAGCGGCCATCTTCAAGCTTGAAAGCCAGGGAAATTAAAGGATCAGCAGCATTGGTAGTGAGAACGATTTCCTTCTCGTCATTTTCAAGGTCAAGGGCTGTATTATGAATATCTTCGGGAGTCGGGAGATAGGCGGCAACCGCATCGAGCATGGACTGAACACCTTTATTCTTGTATGCCGATCCTACGAAAACCGGTACCAGCTCCAGGCTAAGTGTGCCAGTCCGGACCGCTTCCCGGATCATCTCCTCGGTGGGCGTTCCTTCCAGAATAGCCTCCATCAGCTCTTCTGAATACATTGATGCGGCATCAAGAAGTTCTTCCCGCTTTGCATCAGCCTCTTCCTGAAGCTCTGCAGGAATATCCGTTTCCCTGATCACCTCGCCATTATCGCCTTCAAAGTAAATGGCCTTCATGGTCACCAGGTCAACAACCCCCTTCAGGTCTGCTTCAAGGCCGATTGGCATTTGCAGCATGACGGCATTAAGGTCCAGTTTATCCCTGACCTGCTGGGTGACTCTGTAGGGATTGGCGCCGGTGCGATCACATTTATTGATAAATACTATGCGAGGCACCTTATAGCGGGTCATCTGACGATTGACTGTGATGCTCTGGGATTGAACCCCACCCACAGAACACAAAATGAGAACAGCGCCGTCCAGAACCCTAAGGGCTCTTTCCACTTCAATGGTAAAATCAACATGGCCCGGAGTATCAATTATATTGATGGCATGACCTTTCCAATTGCAGTAGGTCGCTGCCGACTGGATGGTAATACCTCTTTCCTTTTCCAGTTCCATGGAGTCCATCTTGGCTCCGACACCATCCTTGCCGCGCACTTCATGTATGGCGTGTATTCTTTGCGTATAAAAGAGAATACGTTCGGTCAGAGTGGTTTTCCCAGAGTCAATATGGGCACTGATTCCAATATTTCTTAAGTTATCCAAATTCGCTTTCATTATTACTTCCTCAAACTTTCCTCTATTATTATCTGGGTATCATATTTATACCCAAAAAACATCTCTTAAATTGTAACATATCTGCTTCATCAATTAACAGAAGCATAATGCCAAAAAAAACAACCCGCTCTCCACTTTATAGTAGGTGGCAGCAGGCGCTAACCGAATTCTGAATCTGCAAAAATGAGCCAAATGAAAAAGGCTGCCTTCACAGCTTAGGTTAATCCAAGCATTAGCCTGTTAGGCAACCAATTGATTTTGAATATGTATGCCTCTGCCCAAAGAAATGATCTTCAATGTGCGGCGTGCGGTATACACGTTTGCTGCCCTTCTGTCAAGCAAAAACAATAAAAAACAGCTGCATCGCTTCCGGATAATCGCAATCCTTTTTCATCCAAAAATGAAAAAGGAGCTGCAAACGAAGTGCAGCCCCTTATGATAGTTATATGGTGCCGAGACCAGGATTTGAACCAGGGACACGCGGATTTTCAGTCCGCTGCTCTACCGACTGAGCTATCTCGGCGCCATTCAAAATGAAGTGGCAAATATATGGAAGGATAAATTCCTTGTCAAGTCATTTCTGCTGAAACAACTCTGGTCTGGGCCAACCTGTCGTGCCAGGCACACTGATCCTTATCAACTGCCGCCCATAGAAAACCGGCCGCCAAAGGAGCGAATGATAAAATGTACCCGCTCCAGCGCAAAAAAGCCACGGCCGGGGAGGTAAATTTATTGTCATTCGTCACCACCCTTATTCCCATTAGCATCTTACCTGTTGTCTGGCCTAACCAGGCATGAAAGACGGTAAAATATGCCATGTGCAATAAAAAAAAACTTAGGAAAAAAGCAGGGAGAAACAAAGCAAGAAAGGTGAGTATGGCCAGTGGTTCAATGTACGTAGCTTGTATGAGTTTACCCGCCAACAGGGCAAATAGAAAAAAATGAATTATCCCCAAAAGAACAAAATCAATGGCAAAAGCCATTACCCTGGCCCCAAAATTTGCACTATTTGTAATAATCGATTCAGACATTCACAGGGCCTCTAACATCATTGGTTACAGGTATGATACCTGTCGGCCGAGAAGTTTCTTTCGAGGCCGACAAAACTTGCATTATTTGTTAAAATCGACACAGGCATTAACAGGGCCAAATAATATCATCTCTTTACGGGTGCATGTGTCGGCGAAAAGGCTTATACGAGGCCGACAAAACTTGCAGGATTTGTAAAAATGGGAACAGACATACAAGGGGCCAACAATATCAGCTAGTTACGGGCGTTATACCTGTCGGTGGAGAGCCTTCGAAGTCGAAGTTTATACCCCTCAGGTAAGCACCCTTAAAAACAGGGCATAAACTCCAACTCCGAGGGGGTAATAAAAAGAGTGCCCTGCAAGGGTGCTTATCTACGAGCCCGACAAAAATTGGCTGGGAATGAGGGGGTATTATTACGCTTGGTTCAATTAAAAGCTGTTACTTATTCTCCTCATCACCAAGGTCAAGGTCTATATCAACTGTACCTTCAGTGGCAGATGCCTCTGGTTTGTCGTCATCGATATCTTCCATAAAATCTTCCAGGTCAAACTCCAGGCCGCCTTCTTCTTCATCATCAACGGCACCCATGAAATCGAGTTCCTCAAAAGACTCCCCAGCCTTTTCAAGTTCAGGTTCTTCTTTAGCCTCTGCCTCAATTTCAAAATCAGCAGCCTCTTCAGTCTTTTCCTCAATACCGGCGGCTTCTTCTGCTTCAGGCTCTGCAAGACCAATATCAGTCCCCTCAGCGACTTCAAATTCTTCTGCTTCTTTCTCAAAAGAGAAATCAACATCCTCTTCAGCAACAGCCGTTTCTCCCGCTTCTTCCCCGCCGGCCTCCATCTCCATGTCAAAGTCTATACCTTCATCACCGTCAGCCTCCATGGCATGATCTTCGAAGGATTCTTCCGACTCAGAAAGTGCTGCTAAAGCCCCACCGAGAAACATTGGGGCTTCAACTTTAATGGAAGTGCCTTGTAGCTCGGAAGCAACTTCTGATATATCCCGCCCGCACTTGGCACAGGAAGCCAGATGATCAAAAGAAATAAAGCCGCATTTGGTACAACGCATCGCCAGATTCCTCTTTTAGATTTTTAAGATTGGATAAAATCCATTTCTCATTTATTCTTTCAATGATAACTGAAAACTAGACAGCAAAACAAATATTAATATACACATTCTTATTTTGCATGCAATAACTATGACAAACTAACGATTATATTTATGCAAAAACCAATAAATAATAGTTGAAGGTCTTAATTTTTCTTTATTTATAAATATCAATTGCAATACAGATGAATCCACTCAAAATAAATTACCTTTATTTTCAATAAGATAAAAGTTTTTTATTATAAAAATAAAGGAGTGGCCCTCTTCTTTCTCCTCATTCATATACTTAATTAATATGTAATTTCTGACCTGTTTCTGCACAATCACTTACGCCTCATGGCAAGTCTGTTGAGAAATTTTTTTCCATGGGAAAAAAATTAGTGTCAAGAAAGTTTACCTTCGTGAACGGATTCACCTTGAGAAATGGTGATCGAAAAAAGGACAGGTTCAGGCCAGTTGCACCTTGCGCCAACCAGCTGATTTAAGCCGCTCTATGCGCTCAATATTCCAGTTCTGCATGGCGTGCAGGTACACATTGCGGTCCTGCTGCAACAGTTCAATGATCTTTTCCCGGTCCGCTTTGATATCTTTTTGCTCACCAGGATACATTTCCTGCCAGCAGGCATAGCCCTTGTCGAAAATAAACCCTGGAACAACATCCTCCGGATCAATCTGCAGTTTTTTCTCCAGCATGCCCCGTGCCAGGTCCATATCATACTCAATAACCCAATCATTATCGCAGAGCATGGTTTCTTTATTAAAAGCACTGTTGCCGGGGCACGCTGGGCAAAACAGGCGGGAAAGGACTTGCGGAACCATAATATTATCGCCTAAATGGAATTGAACCGTATGGGTGCCGCATTCACATGTTTTTCTAACATCAATACACATTATTATACTCCCTGCTATTATTTTAATGAGAACAGCTCTCAATAAAAGAGTACCATATTCCCCCAATCTGTCTATGAAATAGTAATGTCCCTCCCTATTCCTAACAATTATTTTCTTGCTAATTCTATTGGAATACTTTAAAGATGGGCTCTTTTTTTAACCTTTCCAGTGGAATTATTTTATATGAATCAAAAACAAATTAGAAATATTGCAATAATCGCCCATGTCGACCATGGAAAAACAACTCTGGTTGACCAGTTTTTCCAGCAGAGCGGCATGTACCGTGACAACCAAGCCATGGCTGAACGAGTCATGGATTCAATGGACCTGGAAAAAGAACGCGGTATAACCATTTCGGCCAAAAACGGTTCATTCCATTATAAAGATCATCGGATCAATATCATAGATACTCCCGGCCACGCTGATTTTGGCGGCCAGGTTGAAAGAGTACTGCGCATGGCAGATGGGTGCCTGCTTCTCGTTGATGCCCAGGAAGGCCCCATGCCCCAGACCTATTTTGTCCTGAAAAAGGCATTGGCCTTATCTCTGCCCGTTTTAGTGGTCATAAATAAAATCGACAAGCCTGCAGCACGTTCGGACTGGGCAGTCGACCAGGTATTCGATCTTTTTGTCAAGCTTGAGGCCCCGGATGAATTACTTGATTTCCCTGTGATTTATGCTTCGGCAAAAGGAGGGTATGCCATAAATGAAGCAGATGACCCCATTGAGGGTGCGTCCATGATCCCTCTGCTCGAAGAGATTATCGAGTTTATTCCCCCACCGGCAGGCGATCCTAACGAAATTTTACAGCTACAGGTAAATACCATCGATTATTCTCCCTACCTGGGTAAACTTGGTATCGGCAAGGTTGTAAACGGCACCATTAATATCAACCAGAACATCGTGGTTGCAAAAAGGGATGGCAGCCTCGCCCCGGTCCGCATTTCCAAAATTTTTAAATTTGAACGGGATGAAAAAAAGCCGGTAGAAAAAGCTGAAGCCGGTGATATTATTGCCGTGGCAGGACTGGAGGATATCACCGTTGGTGTAACCTTCACTGATCCTGACACTCCCAAACCACTCCCGCTTATTGATATCGATCCTCCTACTATTGCCATGCATTTCATTCCGAATGATTCACCCTTTGCCGGGCAGGATGGCCAGTTTGTAACTTCGCGCCAGATTGAGGATCGACTCTTCCGGGAAACTTTGGGTGACGTTGCCCTGCAAGTTGAACCTCTTGGACGTGGTATAGGTTTCAAGGTTTCTGGCCGGGGAGAGCTCCATCTCTCAATCCTGATTGAGAAAATGCGGCGTGAAGGATACGAATTCCAGGTAACCCGACCCGTAGTCATCATGAAAGAAGAAGGGGGCCAAACATTAGAACCCTATGAAGAGCTTACCATTGATGTGGAGGAAAACTATCAGGGACCTGTCATTGAGAAACTGGGCGGGCTCAAGGGGCAGATGCTGGAAATGAACCGGCGCAACGAGATGATCCGCCTGGCCTACAAAGTACCCACCCGAAGCCTCATTGGCTTTCGCAGTGAATTTCTCACTCTCACCAAAGGCATGGGAATTATGAATTATGTCTTTGCAGGCTATGGGCCCTATGCCGGGGAAATTACCAACCGGACCAGTGGTGTCCTGGTAGTAAAAGAGGGTTGTGCAACCGTGGCCTATGCACTGTTTAATCTACAGGAACGCGGCACCCTTTTCCTGGGTCCTGGAGTCAAAGTCTACAAGGGGCAGATCATTGGAGAGCATTGCCGGACCGGTGACCTCGTAGTTAATCCTGCAAAAGGCAAAAAGCTGACAAACATGCGGGCATCCGGCTCAGATGAAAACGTTATTCTCACCCCACCCAAGCAATTAAGCCTTGAAGACTGCATTGCCTTTATCAATGACGATGAGCTGGTAGAGATCACTCCGGCAGCAATTCGCCTGCGCAAAAGAAAATAACTAGGTATAAATGCCCATATGTTGTATGGTGTTTTCCCAGATAATTTCATCCCCAGCATAAAATTATCTTTTTATAAAAACATATTGTCCACAATCATTAATATTTTATTAAGGAGATCGGCAAAAATGAAAGCAAAACTCATCGCTGTGCTTCTCGTCATTCTGTTAGGCGTTGCAGGCTGTTCTTCTTCAGGCAGCAAATCAAAAACACCTGAAGACAAAATTGCCACCATCAACACCATGATGTCCGCGGGCTATGAAATGACAGACAACCAGCGCAATAATGTTAACAAGGCAGTTGAAGAAGCAAAGAAATTAATCTCCCAAAACAAAACAGAAGAAGCAAATACGCTTCTTAAAAAGACTATAAATACGCTGGAACTCATTGCCGAAACAGACCGCTTCAATAAAAGCGAATAAAAGCCAGCTCTAATTTGCCGGGCACCTTACCTGGTGTCCCGGCATACCATTATTCATGGTTCCCATACAAATACAAACAGAAACCATCCGTCTCTCCCAGTTGCTTAAACTTGCAAATGTTGTGCAGGATGGCGCTGAGGCAAAGTTCCGTATAGCCAACGAAGAGGTTATGGTAAACGGTGCTTTAGAAATCCGGCGCGGCAGAAAACTTCGTAATGGTGACCGGGTGGAATTTGCTGGCGAAACCTATGAGATTTTGGTTGTGGCCAGCAATTCCAGCATGTAATTATTGAGCAAATCAGACTATCCTTGGCCTTGCTTCTATAACATGTTCAGGAACATTCTCTTTGAACTGCTCAAAATTTTTTTCAAACAGCCTGGCAAGTTTTTGGGCCTGACTATCATAGTCTGACTTATCTTCCCAGGTATTTCTGGGATTAAGAATCTCAGCCGGCACTCCTGGAACGGAAACCGGCACATGAAAACCGAAAACAGGATCCTCATAAACTTCCACGTCATTTAAAATGCCATCCAGAGCCGCATTTAACAGTGTCCGGGTATATTGTATCTCCATTCTTTTACCAACTCCGTAAGGACCTCCGGTCCAGCCGGTATTAACCAACCAGCATGTTGAATTATTTTCCTTTATTTTCTTTTCTAGAAGCTGAGCATACACCGACGGGTGCCGCATCATAAATGGTGCTCCAAAACAGGCAGAAAAAGTTGCCACCGGCTCGGTTATTCCTTTCTCAGTACCAGCCACTTTTGCAGTATAGCCACTTATAAAATGATACATTGCCTGTTCTGTTGACAGCCGGGCCAAGGGAGGCATGACTCCGAAAGCATCTGCGGTTAGCATAATAATTGAGCGGGGATGGCCGGCCATTCCTGATTCCACATAATTGGGAAGATGCGAGAGCGGATATGAAGCCCGGGTATTTTCAGTCAAACTGTCATCATCAAGGTCCAATTTTTTTGTCACCGGATCAATAATGACATTTTCCAGGATGGTGCCAAAACGTCTGGTTGTAGCGTAAATCTCCGGTTCTGCCTCCTTGGCCAACCGAATCACTTTGGCATAGCAACCGCCTTCAAAATTAAAGACCCCTCTATCCGACCAGCCATGCTCATCATCTCCTACTAGAATTCTCTTCGGGTCGGCAGAGAGAGTGGTTTTTCCTGTACCGGAAAGACCGAAAAAGATAGCCACATCTTCAGGGTCCTCCTTATTGACGTTGGCAGAGCAGTGCATGGGGAGAATTTCTTTTCCGGGCAGAAAAAAATTAAGTGCTGAAAAAATAGATTTTTTTATTTCGCCTGCATAAGCGGTGCCCCCTATGATAATAAGTTTCTTGCTCACATTGATCGTTACAAAGGTGCCGCTGCGGGTACCGTCATCATCGCTGTCAGCATGAAAATTCGGACAATGTAGCACAGTGAACTCAGGCATGAAATTCCTTAAAATCTCATTATCCGCTGGTGGCAGGATGAACATATTCCTGACAAAAATTGAATGCCAGGCAAAGGTAGTTATGACGCGGACAGGATAGCGATATTCGGGGTCAGCCCCGGCGTAACAGTCCTGAATATAGACAGTTTTTCCTCGCAAATAGGCCTGCATACGCTTGAATAGCCCTTTAAAGCGGTCTTCAGGGTAACTGACATTGACCTTGCTCCACCAGATATCATCGCGGGTGTCCGGTTCATCGACAATATATTTATCCTTGGCAGCGCGTCCCGTATGCTGCCCCATGGAAACCACCAGAGGCCCAAGATGTGCAAGTTGTCCTTCAAACCTGCGTATGGCAAATTCATACAATGCGGGAGTGGTAAGGTTCCAGTGCACTTCATTCAGGCTGTGGAGACCAAGATATTCAAGACCATAATCAGGAACACGTTCTTTAAACTCCATACGGAGCCTCCTCGTTTATTTAGAGTATTGTTCTTTGCTAAACCAACAGGGACTACCGGCAAGGACTGCTCACGACATGATCAGGACAGAGGTCATTGCAGTGGACCAGATAACATCCGTCGGCAGGTGATGTTCACAGGTTGCGTCAAAAAACATATCAGCACGGGCAGGAAACTCGTCATCCTCCACCCATAGAATTATAGTCACCGGAACCCTGGGAAATGGATGCAGAAGCAGAGAAGCATCACCATGTTCCAGTTGCTGTCCACCAAGCTCCAAGCCCCTTTTATAAAAGCCTTCCAGGTCGTTCCCATACTTGGAGGCTATCTGATCCAAGGGCAGAACATGGGCGCCTTTTTGAAAAATTTCGCCACCACTCATGCTAGCCGGACTAACCAGCTTTCCGGAAAGGGGTTTATTCTTGGCTTTACCCAGATACCACAGGCAGGCCAGATCAAAAAAATAACCCAGCCTATGCAAAAGCTGCTCCCCTAAAGGTGTTGGGCTTGATATTGTAAAGTTGGACACATCTACAAGTACTTCCTGCCCAAAAGATTGCATGATGAACTTGTTAGACACGAAGTCATGTTTGACATCAGCCTGCTGGCAGATTATGCCCGGCTCATTATCTGCCACAAGAGCCCAGGCCAACTGATCACCACTTAATACATTTCCCGGCATCTCCAGACCTTTATGAAAAAATTAATAAATTTCACTGCATCAATGGACTAAACAATTCCATTTCCAGTTTCAGCACATGTACTACCAGTTTTTAATTACCTGTTTCCTGCAATATACCATACTATTATTTTACAGAGAATAGCTGTCTCATCTCCATGGCGTTCCCAACAATCTTTTCCGGGAAACGAAAATATAGGTATGGTTGACTTTAACAGTTTATGACTTACAGTACTAAGCAATTATGGAGCCGGATGAAGCCAACTCTTCAGGTTTCATCGGGATATTTTTTTTATTTTACAGGAGGAAACAAATGAATATCGCAGATAATATGTATGTTGCCATTGACTATACACTTACCCTGGAGTCGGGCCAGGAGATAGATAAGTCCCCTGAAGGCCAACCCCTTGGCTTTATAACCGGGACAGGTCAGATAATCCCGGGTTTAGAAAAAGCACTCATGGGAAGGGTAGCGGGCGATAGAGCCAAATTAGTTATTGAACCTGAGGAGGCCTACGGCCCTGTTAAAGATGATCTTTTTCAGGATATTCCCAAAAGCCAATTCCCAAGTGACGTAGAGATCAAGCCTGGTATGGCCTTTGAAGCTCAGGGCCCGCAAGGCCCCTTTATGATTACCATTACCAAGGTAAATGATAACGATACGGTCACCGTTGACCTCAACCATCCCATGGCCGGCAAACAGCTGCACTTTGATGTCAATGTGACTGAAGTGCGCGAACCTAGTGCGGAGGAACTGGCACAGGCTGCTGCCATGGCAAGTTCCGGCTGCGCCTGCGGTTCTGATGATACAAAGGATGCAGATACTTGTGGGCCAGGCTGCAGCTGCGGTTAATTTATATTTTTACCAAATAAAAAAAGCCCCGCATTTTGCGGGGCTTTTTTTATTTAAATATTAACTTGTCTTATAATTGTTCAACATTGTCAGCAGCAGGGCCTTTGGGACCATCAACAACCTCAAACTGAACCCTGGCACCCTCATCAAGAGTTTTAAAACCATCTGTTTTAATTGCTGAATAATGTACGAAAACATCACCACCATTATCCTGCTCGATAAAACCAAATCCTTTAGACGCATTAAACCATTTCACTGTACCTTCTTTCACCTCTATACTCCTTTGTGTTCGGCCCTTGCCGGGCCTCTTAATAAGAAACACCCGGTTGACCCCAACCGGACATGCAGCCTGCCTTCCAAAACCCTAAATAATAAAACCGCGCAATCCGTTTAGCCTGATTGTGCGGTTCTCTTAATTGAAATTCTAAAACAACAGGTACTGCACAACTTTTTCCAACACTAGCAATAGAATTTATATAAATCAAGAAAAATACACACTTATAGCACATAACTGTTTATTTTTTTATACGCCGATTCCCGATCACTTATACTTTTAGTTGCTCAACCGTCTTCCTAAATTTCCATCTTCCCGTTTAACAACTTTATGGATTGTTATTTTTTTTCCTTCAGTCTTACCTGCAGAATAGGTATTCGAACAATATATCCCCGGTGCACCATATTGAACCTTTCGCAGCCTTGGAAAACGCTTTGCAATAAACCCGGACAGACCAGGATCTTTTGCAATGACCAGGGAGCTTATAGTTTTGTAATTATCGATTTCTGCAGAAATTCTGACAGACACTGACTGCTTCTTCTCTTCCTTCTCAAGCCTTTCGCGAAATCCCTGCAAAAGTCCAAGTATATAAGTCTTTCTCAATTTCCCCGGAGAACGGGAAACTTTCCTATAGTTTTTCCAAAGAAACTCAACCCTTTGCATAAGAAAGTCATACACGTAACCGGCAAAGGATACGTTCTCTCTGGAGCCGAGCAACTCGACCGTCTTGTGGAATTCTGCTTTCTCTGCATCAAAAAGCTCAGAATAGACAATATCCACATAAAAATAATCCATAAGAAGGCTTGCGATTCTGCGCTCAATAATATTCAACCGCTTCTTTCCGGTGTTTTTTATTTCATAGTTGTACTGTGATGACTCAACCTTATCGAGCCTCTCAAGGTTGTATTTACGGATAAAACCGTTGGCCTTGCTCATTGCTGCGGCCGCCTCATGTTTATTGGCGCTGCCTGCCAGAGAGAGCATTTTTCTCACCTTATTTACCTTGTTGTTATATTCCGGATCTGAACCATGCTGATTTGCGGCTGTAAAAATTTTCGGAGTGTCGCCCGTGGCTGTACTGAAAGGATATGTCACACCCAACTTTTCACAGGACTCTAAAAATGCAGGTCCATGGGGCTGCTCCATTCCCCGACCCAGAAACTCGTGCACATACTGATGCGCCATTTCATGCTTGAGAACATTGATAACCGTGTCCCATGAATACTCATGTACCAGGACTGAAGAGATACTAATTGTGCGCGTGTCAGGATTCCATGAACCAAGGGTCACCCGGCTGTCACTGATCCTGAAAGCAGGAAGAGCGAGGAAAATTTTGTACCAGCTGCATATCTGTTTAAATTCAGACTGCAGCTGGTACAGCCATCTTCGCCTATATTCCAACTCACTGTATTTATTTATATTTTGCGTTGAACCTTTTACCATAATAAAGAACCCCCGCCGGGCTTGTGCCGACGGGGGTGGATTGTAATCCTATTGCATTTTTATTTCATGCACATACTTGCATTGTTTTAAAGTTTCCTTTGGTATAAACTCCGCGGAAACACAGTTTACATTTTGTTGGTTACGGAGCAGGATTAAAATCGACATCCAGTACTGCATCTCCAACATCAGTCACTTCAACAACATCAAATACCTGGGTGATTTCTCCCTCTGACGACACAACTACTTCATATGTTCCCACAGGCAAGATGATGGGGACTGAATAGATTACGGGATCAGAATCAACTGTATTTGCAACATTGACTGAGGCCACTTCAATCATGCCACAGGGATCATGCGGTTGCCTGATACTGAAAACAGCTGAGTCGTCAGCTGTTGCCAGACCGGTTACCGAACCCGAAAACGTTCCGCTGATTTCTGCAACAGCCAAGGTAACGTTAGCAGTATATGCTTCGTAAAATTCAGCCTCAACCTGGGTACAGGCAGGGGCAAAGCCTTCCTTAGTAGCCACTATGTTGTACGTATTGGGCGGCAGGAACATGAGGTAGGTACCATATTCATCAGGAAGATTTGGATCATTGAAACTGACAGTTCCGCCTGCCACCGTAACTTCATCCTTGGGGTCCCATTCAGCTGGCACTGGGTCAGATGGAGGAGTATAGATCTGGGCACTGACAAGAGCGCCACCCACAGGGTCAGTACCGTCATCAATAATACCACCGACCGAGTTTTCCACTGTTTCCAGGACTTTGATGGTAGGCTTGAGAGAAAACGTCCCTTTCCCTTTTTCAACAATTGACCTGAGGGCATCAAAATCCAGGACCAGCTCAGTAGCACCACTGGCAACAATATCAAACCCGTTCACAAGTTT
>JBDLJI010000019.1:0-15032 GCA_039714455.1 Thermodesulfobacteriota bacterium | reverse complement strand
TCCTGAAGATATGCGGGAACGGTTCAAAGGATTTCCGGACGCTGTCTCTGAATCAGTGAAAATCGCCGATCGCTGCAATCTTGAACTTGAATTCGGCCGGCATCATTTCCCCAATTTCCCTCTACCGGATGACGAAACCCTGGCTTCATACTTCGAAAGACTGGCCCGGGAAGGTTTAAAGGAACGATTGGCTGCACTCCGCGAAAAAGGTGAACTGACGGATGAGTTGGAGAAAGCTTACCATGAACGGCTGGAGATGGAAATCGATGTCATCAAGACCATGGAATTCCCAGGGTACTTCCTCATTGTCGCTGATTTCATCAACTGGGCCAAGAGCATGGACATCCCGGTCGGGCCAGGCAGGGGATCAGGTGCTGGAAGTCTTGTTGCCTATTGTCTGCGTATCACTGAAATAGATCCAATGCCCTACGGCTTGATATTCGAACGTTTCCTCAATATCGAGCGCAAAAGCCTGCCGGATTTTGATATAGATTTCTGTCAGGAAAGAAGGGGGGAGGTTTTCCACTATGTACAGGAAAAATATGGTGGTTCAGAACATGTTGCCCAGATTATAACCTTTGGATCCATGAAAGCCAGAGCCGTGATCAGGGACGTTGGCCGGGGTCTTGATTTACCCTTTGGTGATGTGGACCGTATTGCCAAGCTCATTCCCGATCAGCTGAAAATCACGATCAAGGAAGCAATTGAGCTGGAGCCACGGCTTCGGGATGCCCAGAAAAGAGAGGAGAATGTTGCAACCCTTCTCTCTACAGCACAGGTTCTCGAGGGATTGTCCAGGCATATGTCTACCCACGCCGCCGGGGTTGTTATCTCGCCTGAACCTATGACTGAATACCTGCCGCTCTGTAAAGGTCCCAAAGGTGAAGTTCTTACCCAGTATGACATGAAATATACTGAGATGACCGGGCTCATCAAATTTGATTTTCTCGGGTTAAAAACCCTGACAGTCATTGATCGGGCTGTCAAACTCATTGAAGCAGACCTGGACAGCCCTCTGGACATAGACAATATTCCTCTGGACGACCCGAAAACCTACGACCTGCTCTGTAAAGGTGACGCACTGGGTGTCTTTCAACTTGAAAGTTCCGGTATGCGTGCACTTCTGACAAGCATGAAGCCGGAAGTGTTCTCCGATCTTATAGCCCTGGTTGCCCTGTATCGTCCCGGCCCTATGGAAAGCGGCATGGTCGGGAATTTTGTCGACACCAAACATGGGAAAATACCCGCCAATTATCCACTGCCTCAACTCAAACCTGTACTTGAAGAAACGTATGGAGTCATTGTTTACCAGGAACAAGTAATGAAAATTGCCAATATTCTGGCAAACTATACCCTGGGAGATGCTGATATCTTAAGACGCGCCATGGGTAAAAAAATTCCAAAAGTCATGGCCGATGAAAAAGAAAAATTCATGGCAGGCTCTGAAAAAAACAACATTCCTAAAGACAAGGCTGAGTACATCTTTGACCTGATGGCAAAATTTGCCGGTTATGGCTTCAATAAATCCCATAGTGCCGCCTATGCCCTAATAGCCTACCAGACTGCATTTCTTAAAGCGCATTATCCGGCTCAATTCATGGCCGCTCTTCTCTCCTGCGACATGAATAACACAGACAAAGTAGTTACATATATCAGCGAATGCCGTGATAATGAGATAGAGGTTCTGCCACCTGATATCAATGAAAGCTTCAAGGATTTTACCGTTGTTGATGACCGTATCAAGTTTGGCCTGGCTGCGGTGAAAAATGTAGGAGAAGCGGCACTGGATTCAATCATTGAAGAACGCCAGAAAGACGGTCCTTATTTATCACTTCAGGACTTCTGCTGCCGGGTTGATCTGCGCAGAGTGAACCGCCGTGTCCTGGAAAGCCTTAACAAGGCAGGTGCTTTTGATTCTTTAAATCTCAAGCGTTCACAACTGTTTGCCATTTTGGACCATGCCCTGGAACAGGGTCAGGCTGCCCAACGTGACAGATTAAGCGGCCAGATATCGCTTTTTGCCGTCATGGGCTCTGCAGAGGAAAAGCAGCACAAAAAAATCGAAATCCCGGCGATACCGGAATGGACAGACCAGGAAAAACTTACCTTTGAGAAAGAAACCGTTGGTTTTTATCTCACCGGCCATCCTTTGGATGATTACCGTGAAGACATACTGGCTGTAACCGATTCAAACCTGAATGAAAAAAAACAGTGGATTGAAGGACAGAACCTGCGGGTTGGTGGATTGATCAGAGATATCAAGAACAGAAAGACCAAAAAAGGTGATCCCATGGCAGTTATTGTCATGGAGGATATTGCCGGGACCGTTGAAGTGGTTATCTTTCCAGAGCTTTACGCCAAATGTGCCACTATCCTCAATAACGATACACCGGTGATTATAGAAGGGTTGGTAAAAAAAGATGAGCGTGGAGACAACATTATTGCCAATGGTGTAGAAACACTGGAGGCGGCCCGTGATAAATATACGGCCAGGGCCCGTATTATGCTGCAGTCCGAGCGGGTTAACCGGCAGCGGCTTGAAGCACTGAAAAAGGTTTTTTTTCAGAACCATGGTATTTGTCCCGTATCATTAACGCTGCATTTTGCAGGACGGGGTGAGGTGGATATTGAAATCCCCAAGGATATAACCATAAAACCCTGCAAAAAATTTACTGCTGAAGTCAATCAAACCATGGGAGACCAGGTGATCACCTATGAAAAGAAACCGCTAAACGAAATGCAACAGAGAAAGAAAAACGGCAGGTGGCAGTCCCGGAACTGAAAAGTTTACAAATACTCTGAAATTACTGCCTGAATATCGCTATCTTGTTATATATCCAACCCATCAATGCACCACAGATAGTGCCAAGGGCAAAGCCATACGCAGCTCCGATAAGGCTGCCCCAAAAAGTCACCTTATAACCGATAAAGTATTGACTCAAGAGTATCAGATGGGGTCCGACCCTCTCGCCCCCCTTGATAACCAGCCAATTTGTTGCCACAAAAATACCTAAACCGAAAATTACGCCGAGGGTAAGCCCTACAACCTTCGCGTTGAGCAACAGTACACCGCTGAACAGTCTTTCTTCAGGAAGCACCTGGTCATTATTTTTATCAGTTTCCACTTTCCCGTCTCCCGCAATAGAGGTGAGAATTAAAAATTATCAAAGAAATCTTTCAACGACAGCAGCTCAGCCTTTCTTTTGATATTATAAATGTAAATTGCCAAAAACAGATTTCGTAAATAGGCAAACAGCCAGGCGAAGAGAAATCCCCAGAAAAAGGAATAGCCGAAGGCAATAAAGCCTCCTTTCACTGTGACCGTATAGCCGATAAAGTACTGGGCCAACAGCCTTAGATGGGAGTTTAAGACATCTCCGCCACGGCTTATAATCCACAGGGTTGCACCTAAGACAAGCAAACCGCAGGTTATTCCCACAGCAGAGGCAAAGGCCAGCTTATCCATCCTGGCAAAAGCCCCTATTAAAACCTTCTCTGGAACTGCCGGAACTTCCCTGACTCCCCTATCCTCTTCAAGATAGTCCTTCTCTTCATTTACTGCCCAGAGATCATGATTCTCTCCCGAGCAATTTTTCGCCGCCAGGATTCCGGTCTGCATTGAATGATCCATGTTATTATAGCGATGCATGCCACTGCGGCCGATTGTCTGCAAATTACTGAAATTCTCAAGGTAGTTCCGTATTACCTGCAGATTTTTCTTGTACTCAGAATCATATACAGGATAGGCATGGGACTGTCGTACAACATAGCTGTCAATTACCTGTGTTTTTTCCCCAAGCCCCAGCTCTACCATTTCCCGGGTGGCTGTCTCGACCAGTTCGTTATCCTGCATATTCCATGTCTGATCATTTTCATTACAAAAATATTCCATGCCGATACTGGTCTTGCTTTGATCCGGCACCATGAAACTGCTCCAGTTCTTGAAGTTCTGGATGCGACCGACCTTTACTTTAGGGCTATGGACATACAACCATTGGTCGGGAAAAAGGCTTGAAATATCGATAATAAGAACAACAATGATAAAGGCCCGGTATGAAAGCTGATTGGCGGCACTGAGAATTTCTGCAGGGGGCTGCGGCGTAAAAAGCTTCACCAGTCTTGAAATGGGCAGGCTTGAAACACAGTGGCCCGGAGCCAACTTGCCGGTCGTGTTGCCATCGCTGTATTCAACAGCTGTAATCATAGTGGTGTCATGATGGATGGAGGACACTTCAGAGTTGAGCCGTACTTCTCCATTCCCTGCCACAATCCTGTCCATAAAGCTTTCCCACATCATGCCGGGACCGAATTTTGGGTAGAAAAACTGCTCGATCAGACTTTTTGACTGCTGCCCACCAAACAGGGCGTTGGAAACAGCGACCAGAAGCGACAAACCCTTAATACGCTGGGCTGCCCAGTCTGCTCTTATTTCACTGCATGGTATACCCCATACCTTTTCGGTATAGGTCTTAAAGAATGTTCTATAAAGCCTTTCCCCAAAACGGTTAATAATCCATTCTTCGAAACTGTTCTCTTCAGGAGAGGGAGAGAGGCGGGCCCTGCAGTAACTGACAAATATCAGCAGGCTTTCCACAGGACCAAGATTGAATAAAGCATTGGCAGGCCGCAGAGGATAGTTAAAATATTTTCCCCTATAAAATATACGCGACAGGCGGTTTACGCGGATAAAATCATCGCCGAGCAACTCCTCCCAGAGTCGATTGATCTCCTCATTCTTCGTAAAAAAACGATGCCCGCCAATATCAAAAAAGAAATCCCTGTATGATTCGGTTCGGGCTATACCTCCAACTATGCCGGCCCTTTCAAGAATTACCGGACATATATTCCGGCTTATTAATTCATAGCCTGCGGCAAGACCGGCAGGCCCAGCACCTATAATAACTACCGGGTTATCATCCATTTCAAAGGCAGAGCCTAGCCAAAACTTAAACCACAATCAGGACAGGTTGTTTGAGTGGTGGGGAAGGAATGTCCGCATGCCGGGCACTGTGCTTCACTCTCATGGGGATTGAAAACCGCATCCCCATTGGTATTTTCATGCTGCGCCAGGCCTGTGACTTTTTTATGCTCATCCTCAATAATTTGAAATGCCTCCATGCCATCTTCTCTTTTTACAAGGAGGTTATAGACAGAGGGACAGCAGTTTTTGGAGCAGGAATTCTCATCTCCTGCCAGAAGTGCTCCAATATTCTCACCATTCAGCAGATCGGAAAGATGACGCATGTCTGCTAAAGGTCCTCTTTGAATGGCGACAAGGTCATCTTCCGGATTCAATTCAATACTTCTTCCTTCCAGTATTTTCGTCCGCTCTTCTTCCATCTTAATTTTCTGCAGACCTGTAATCAGATCAATTCCGCAGGCAGCACATTTTTCAATTTCAGCCCTGTACTCATCATTGCATTCAGGACAATATTTCAGATCAGGTTCAATCATTATTTCCTCCAACTTGATAACTGCATTATTTCTCTGTTCCTATAAAATGAACCGACTCAAATCTTCATCCTGAGCAATGTCGGCAAGCTGTTTTCTGACATAATCGGCGGTTATAGTGAATGTTTCAGCACCGATATTCGGCGCCTGAAAAGACAATTCCTCCAGGACCTTCTCCAGTATAGTGTGCAACCGTCTCGCTCCTATATCTTCAGTCTTCTGATTGACCTCTGCAGCCAGGCGGGCCATTTCATGCACCGCATCATCAGAAAAAACGAGTTCCATGCCTTCGGTTTTCATGAGAGCCACGTATTGTTTCAAGAGGGCATTTTCAGGTTCGCTCAGTATCCGGAAAAATTCATCCTGTCCCAAGGCATTCAACTCCACCCGAATGGGAAAACGCCCCTGGAGTTCCGGTACCAGGTCCGAAGGTTTGCAAAGATGAAAGGCGCCGCTGGCAATGAAAAGGATATGATCGGTTTTCACCATGCCGTATTTTGTTGTAACCGTAGCACCCTCAACAATGGGGAGCAGGTCCCGTTGAACCCCCTCGCGTGAGACTTCAGGACCATGTCCACCACCCTGCCTGGAAGCGATCTTATCAATCTCATCCAGGAATATAATTCCGGACTGTTCCGTCTTTATAACAGCCATGCGGGTAACCTTATCCATATCGATAAGATCTTCCACTGCCTCACTTTGTAAAATTTTAAAGGCCTCAGGGACCTTCAGTTTTCGCATCCTCCCCTTTCTGGGAAAAATCTTGCCAAAGGCATCACGCAGGTTTGATTCCATATCATCAATGCCTCCACTGGAAAAAACTTCGATCGTTGGCATGGACGGTGCCTGGGTCACTTCCATTTCAACTTCCCTGTCGTCAAGCTTCCCTTTCCGTAACATCTGCCTGAAACGATCACGGGTTGATTCAGTATCCCGTGTGGGATCCGCAACTGACGGAGCACCATTCACACCCATCTCTATTTGTGGCCTTCCGGTTGGAGTTGGCATAGAAGGCAGGAGAAGGTCAAGCAGCTTTTCTTCTGCCATCTCACGGGCCTTTATCTCTACCTCGATGCGCTCCTCCTTCTTTACCATATTGACTGCCAGTTCAACGAGGTCACGGATCATTGATTCAACATCCCGGCCAACATAACCAATCTCAGTGAACTTGGATGCTTCTACCTTTAAAAACGGCGAGTGCGCAAGATTAGCGAGCCTTCTGGCAATCTCGGTCTTCCCCACACCGGTGGGGCCGATCATAATTATGTTTTTAGGAGCGATTTCATCCCGTAAAGGGGGAGGAACCTGCTGTCTGCGCCAGCGGTTTCTAAGGGCAATCGCAACTGATTTTTTGGCCTCATCCTGTCCGATAATATACTTGTCAAGCTCACTGACCGTATCTTTTGGGGTCAATGATTTCAAATCATTCATGTATTTAAAACCTAAAAGTAATTCCATGTTAATTTTAATAAAATATCCTGCTTCGATTTCCCCTGGTGCAACTTTGTGCTCTAGGAGCCTGTCGGAGAATTATAATCGTAACGAAAAAGTAAGAAATCGAGAACAAATTTTTGGGAATTTGAGGCGAATAGCAGCGCTATTTAACGAAAATTCGCGGGAATTTGGACCGATTCTCTCAATTTTGCAGTAGATTTGGAATTCTCCGACAGGCTCCTAAAGTGTTTCGACAACAATATTTTCATTGGTATAGATACAGATGGAGGCTGCTATCTCCATAGCCTCGTGACAGATTCCCTCTGCCTCCAGATCACTGTGATTGATCAACGCCTTGGCCGCAGCCTGGGCAAAAGGGCCACCTGAACCAATAGCCAGAATACCATCGTCAGACTCAATGACATCTCCGGAACCGGAAAGCAGAAGGGAAGAATTTTCGTCAACAGCTATGAGAAATGCCTCCAGACGCCTCAGCATTTTGTCTGTGCGCCAATCTTTTGCCAGTTCAACCGCAGCACGCATAAGGTTCCCTTTATATTGCTCCAGCCGTTGTTCCAGTTTATCGAAAAGAGTAAAGGCATCGGCTGTTGCTCCGGCAAAACCTGTTATAACCTTACCGTTATAAAGTCGTCTGACTTTACGGGCCGCATGCTTGACCACCGTATTACCCAGGGTTACCTGGCCGTCACCGGCAACGACCACTTTGCCTTTATGTCTCACTGAAATAATTGTTGTTGAGCGTATTTTCACTTTTTCACCACTTTTTCAAATTTGACCATTTGCCTAGCCCGGGTTTCTCACAAGTCCTACCCTTAACTTCTCCTGGCCCTGGGATGGGCCTTGTCATAAACTTTCATTAGATAAACCATATCCAAATGGGTATATTTCTGCGTAGTCGACAGGCTTGCATGCCCAAGCAACTCCTGTACTGAGCGCATGTCAGCACCCATTTCAAGAAGATGCGTAGCGAAGGAGTGACGCAGCACATGGGGCGTAACAGGTTTGTCAATTCCTGTTTTACGGCCGTATGCAGCTATCAATCTCTCAACACTCCGGGTTGTGAGCCTGCTGCCGCGGCTGCTTAAGAACACTGCTTTCCCGTCAAACTTTTTGCCCTGCTGCAAACGATTTTTCAGCTGTACTTCCCGCTGGATAAAATAGTCGCGAAGCGCCTTAATAGCCGGTTCACCTATTGGCACCAAGCGCTCCCGGTTACCTTTGCCTCTAACCCTAACCATTTCAATGTCAAAATCAAGGTTTGCCATATTGCAGGCCACTAATTCTGATACACGCATGCCTGTTGAATACAACAATTCGAGCATAGCTCTGTCACGAGCCCCAAAAGTTTCTTCTGCACCCGGAGATTCCAGCAAAGCAAAAACCTCATCCACCGAGAGAAAAACCGGTATATGCTGTTCCTGCTTTGGCATAGCGATGGATCCCATGGGATTCTGTCCGATCAGGCTTTCCTGCTCCAGAAATTTAAAGAATGTTCTCAGGGTTGATAATTTTCTTGCCACCGAGGAACTCTTGTTTTTATTGTTCAGGCTGTAGACATAATTACGGATGGTATGGGTATCAATTTCCGTAATATCAATTTCCTTGCCTGCATCAGCGGCAAATTCAAACAAATCTCTCCGGTAGTTTACTATGGTATGGGGTGAGTAGCCCCTCTCATCGGTCAACCAGATTATGAAACTATCTATATATTCAGCTAACATCCTAAGCGTTGCATAAAATTTTCAAACTATTTCAGCTGCGGCTTCCGCCGACCTCGCCAATGCGAATCAGCATTATTACCACAGACATGTTTTTTTTGTAAAGTCGTTGATGATCAGCCATGAATCATTTATTATGGACTGCTCTTAAAATATACCTCGTCCATCAAGTCATATTGACTCCTTTTGTTTAATATGCAACACAAGAGAAATTCTCAGTGTCTCATGAAATATATGGATAAGGCTTAAGGTAAAAAGTGCAACCATATGGTATAGCTGACGCAACAAAAAAAAGTATTAAAATGTATTGTTCCGTTAACCCACAGGCAGGTAAGTCATGAAGAAAAAATCATTTGAGGATGCCCTGGCTAAATTGGAAGATATCACCAATGAACTTGAAAAAGGTGAACTTCCGCTGGAGGACTCTCTTAAATACTTTGATGAGGGTGTAAAGCTTGCTGAATATTGCAACAGCAAACTAAACGATGCGCAGCGAAAGGTTGAAATTCTTCTAAAAAAAGATGATTCTCTGGAGCCGGTTGCATTTGACAGTTTGGACGAAGAGAACGAGTAATGGATATCAAGCAGTTTTTAGAAGCAAGACGAAAGCAGGTAGATGCTGCTCTGGACAATTTTCTGCCAGAGGAAAATGGGACTCTCGCTGAGCACATCAAAGCAATGCGCTACAGCCTTTTTGCCGGCGGCAAGAGGGTGAGGCCCATCCTTTGCCTTGCCGCAGCAGAAGCTGTTCAGGACTATGACAATGAATTCCCGAATGCATTAATGCTTACTGCCTGCGCCCTTGAATGCATCCACACCTACTCCCTTATCCATGATGATCTTCCAGCCATGGATGATGATGAACTGCGTCGCTCCAAACCAACAAATCACATGATTTTCGGCGAAGCCGGCGCCATACTTGCCGGAGACAGCCTCCTGACCTGTGCCTTTGAATTGCTAAGCAGAGAAGAATTGGAAGCATCTGCCACAGACAGGTTGAAGGTAATCTCTCTTATCAGTAACGCGGCAGGACCGAAAGGAATGGTTGGCGGCCAATTTCTCGATCTGACCCATGAGGGCAAAAAGGTGGGCTATGATATGCTGCGTGAGATTCACAGCCGGAAAACAGGAGCCCTTATCACGGCATCTGTTCAAACCGGGGGTGTTCTCGGCAAATGTACTGCTGAACAATTCCAGGCCCTTACCCTGTACGGCACCCGGATAGGGCTTGCCTTCCAGATCGTTGATGACCTGCTTAATGTTGAGGGCACCCGGGAACAGCTTGGAAAAGCAGCCGGCTCTGATGCTGCCAGAAACAAAGCAACCTATCCATCCCTGTTTGGCTTGGATGAAACAAGAAAAAAAGCCCGGGAGGCCATTGATGAAGCTCTGGCTGCACTTGAAGGATTTGATGAACGGGCAGCCATGCTGAGAGAACTGGCCCGATACATTGTGAACAGAAAAAGATAACTAGGGTCTGTCCAGAAATGAGGATTTTTGTTTGAGATCAAGGACTGCGAAAAAAATAAGCACAGGCATATGTTTGATATTCCGAGTATTATTTTTTTTGTATGACGCTGAGATCGAACAGGTAAGCGAGCCTGCGAGACTCCGAAAAGGCCATTTATGGACGGGCACTAACTAACAGAAATTTAGAGTAACGGATACCGAGAACCTGTTGTATCTGTAGCTTCAGTGTATTATTAAAGACTCCTATGAAACAGAACATACTGCAAACAATTAATTCTCCCGAAGATTTACGACAGCTTAACCTGACTGAAATCGAACAACTAGCTGCAGATATCCGGGATGAAATAATAAAAACAGTTTCTAAAGCCGGGGGGCATCTGGCCCCCAGTCTGGGCGTAGTCGAATTGACCCTGGCCCTCCATTATGTCTTCAATACGCCATCTGACAAACTGATATGGGATGTCGGCCATCAAACCTATGCCCATAAACTCATCACCGGTCGCAAAGACAAATTTCACACCCTGCGCCAGTACAAAGGCATAAGCGGTTTTCCTAAAAGATCAGAAAGCCCCTTTGACGCATTTGACACCGGGCACAGTTCCACTTCAATTTCCGCCGGCCTCGGAATTGCCATCGCAAAACACCTGAAAAAGAGTAAAAATCGTGCAATCGCTGTAATAGGTGATGGTTCCATGACTGGCGGCATGGCATTTGAAGCCCTTAACCAGGCCGGACATCTGGATAAAGATCTCATTGTTGTTCTCAATGACAATGAGATGTCAATCTCTCCCAATGTAGGTGCGCTTTCCAGCTTTCTGAGCAAAAAAATGACCAGCAGACAAGTGGTCCGGGCCAAAGGTGAATTGAAACATTTTTTAAAATCATTTTCCAACGTTGGAGAGAATATCCTGCAGGTCCTGAAAAAAAGTGAGGAAAGTTTTAAGGGTTTTTTTACGCCGGGTATGCTTTTTGAGTCTTTAAAGTTTGAATATGTCGGCCCCATCCCCGGTCATCAAGTTGACAACCTGATTGCAACTTTCAAGAATGTCAGGGATTTCAGCCATGGCCCGGTTCTAATCCATGTCATCACCAAAAAAGGAAAAGGCTACAAGCCTGCAGAAGAAAATCCTGGGGATTATCATGGTGTCGGGCCATTTAATATTGAAAGCGGCACCCCTGTTCCTGCTGCAGATACCCCGACAACCTATACCCGCTGTTTTGGGGACACCCTGGTCCACCTGGCCGAAAAAGAACCTAAAATCGTTGCCATTACAGCCGCAATGCCTGCGGGTACAGGACTGATGCGTTTTGCACGACGCTTTCCCAACAGATTTTTTGACGTGGGTATTGCTGAGCAGCATGCTGTCACCTTTGCTGCCGGTCTTGCCACAGAGGGCATGCTCCCGGTTTTCGCCATCTATTCTACATTTTTACAGCGCGGTTTGGATCAGGTAATCCATGACGTCTGCCTGCAGAACCTGCCGGTAACTTTTGCTATTGACCGTGGCGGCGTTGTTG
Source organism: Thermodesulfobacteriota bacterium (assembly GCA_039714455.1). Classification (GTDB taxonomy): domain Bacteria; phylum Desulfobacterota; class Desulfobulbia; order Desulfobulbales; family BM004; genus BM004. Next base: position 3,420 of record JBDLJI010000019.1, on the reverse strand, counting down.
GTGACGACGGTCCGACCCACCACGGTGCATATGACTTAAGCTTTCTTCGCTTTATCCCCAACCTGGTTCTGATGTCACCTAAAGACGAAAATGAAATGCAGCATATGCTTTACACTGCGATTCAGCATAACGGCCCGGCAGCCTTGCGATATCCCCGTGGTGGAGGAGAAGGGGTGGAGTTATCTGAAGACCTGTGTGAAATCCCCGTCGGTAAAGGAGAATTGTTGCGCCAAGGAAAGGACATCCTGCTGCTGCCCATAGGCAACCGGGTCTATCCAGCCTTAGAGGCCGCCCGCGGCCTGGAAAAGGTTGGTATTGACGCTGCGGTCATAAATCCCCGTTTTATCAAACCCCTGGATAACGAACTGATTATTGAATGGGCTGAAAAAACAGGCAGGGTTGTCACAGTCGAGGACAATGCCCGCATGGGTGGATTCGGCAGTGCTGTCCTGGAACTTCTCGCCGGCAGCAGCCACTCTCATATCAAGGTTACTACTCTGGGTTATGGAGATAGATACCTGGAACACGGCACCCAGGAAATTCTCTGGCACAAAGGTAAAATTGACGTTCCTGCCATTACGAATGCAGCCATGGAATTGATGGATGCATCTGCAGAATAAGATGTTACATCCCGGCTGCAAACCTCATTTTTTCCTCAGTTGCTCTTAAATAATCACCTCAATCAGCAATTTTATAATACTCCTTGTACCAATCTACAAAACGCTTTACCCCTTCCTCAATTGAGGTGTCCGGTTTGAAACCGACGTCGCGGACCAGATCGTCAACGTTGGCATAAGTGGCGGGCACATCTCCCAGCTGCATGGGCAAAAAATTCTTCTCTGCTTTTTTTTCGAGGCACTCTTCCAGCACTTCAATATACCGCATGAGGTCAACTTTATTGTTATTGCCTATATTATATATTTTATAAGGACAGTTGCCTGTTGACGGGTCCGGATTATTACTATCCCATGTGAGGTCCGGTGCAGGCACCCGGGGAATAACCCGGTAAACGCCTTCAACGATGTCGTCAATAAAGGTGAAGTCCCTGACCATTTTACCATGGTTAAAAACATCTATGGGCCGATCCTCAAGAATCGCCCTGGTAAATAAAAACAGTGCCATGTCCGGCCTTCCCCATGGTCCATAGACTGTAAAAAACCGCAAGCCTGTAACAGGAAGGCCATAGAGATGTGCATAGGTATGTGCCATCAACTCATTGGATTTTTTGGAAGCCGCATACAGCGAGACAGGATGATCCACATTATGATGCACCGAAAACGGCATCTTGGTGTTAGCACCGTAAACAGAGCTTGATGAGGCAAAAACAAAATGATTTACCCCTGAGTGACGGCACCCTTCCAGTAAATTGACAAAGCCGACTATATTGGTGTCAACATACGAATGGGGATTCTTAAGCGAATAACGCACTCCTGCCTGTGCTGCCAGGTTGACTACTGCATCAAAACTATGGGCAGAAAAAAGTTTGGCAATACCATCACGGTCAGCCATATCCAGATTTATATGGCTGTACAAAGGATAGGGAGTGAGCTTATTAAGCCGCGCCTTTTTCAGGTCAGGATCGTAATACGGATTAAGGTTATCCAGGCCGACAACGGTTATATTGTTATCCAGCAGCTTTCTGGCAAGATGAAAACCTATAAAACCGGCAGAACCGGTAACCAGAACTTTATTCATTGCAGTATCCATGATTTTTTCCATTTAATTATTCACAACAAATTCATAATAGGCAAGGAATTGTGGCAATGCAAAGAGCTTAGAATTAGGTAAGCGAGCATGCGAGACTCCGAGGCGCGGGAATTTTGAGGAATGAAGCGTACTAAAGGTACGCCGCAATGACGAAAAATTCTCAGCAACGCAGAAAATGAACTCTTTAATATTGTCATCAATCGTCGAAATCGCCAGCGGGCCCCTTATCTGAATCAATGGTTGCTCCACGTTTAATAATCTTTTCTTCGGTCCACCGGGCCGGGTCTTCAATCCGATCAACCTTGTGCCCCAGGTCATAAGAACCGGCCTGCAGAATTGCCTCAATACCAAGAGGAGCAGTATCTCTCGCATTAAAGACATCCGTAAGCAGAGTATAGATAAATTCCTCCACCCGTTGACACATCCTCTCCCGTATTTCCTCTGGCTGGCCAAGAAGTTTGTTTTCAAAGGGCAGATTGAGCTTTTTATAATTACCGCCCTTCCATTCCTGTTTATCGGCATATGCCACCATTGCCTGCCACATCTCATCTGTAGCGCCCTGGGCCGGGACCTTGATAAAATTTCCCTGCTCATCAAGCTGGGCATTGCCGAAATCATTGACCTCAAGCCCCCAGGAAATCATCTGCAGAGCCGTGGCCACATTCGCTTTTGTAGTACTTGTCCCGGAGGCAATTGCGCGTAAACGGTCAGAACTGTTCCCGGATGTACCGTGCTGGGCACCGGAAATTTTGTATTTTGCCAGATTCCCATGGATCTCTGCAGTCAGCTCCACCTGAATTCCCTGGTCGCTTGCTTCAATACCATGGGTTGTGCCGTTGTTGAGCGCAATCCAGTCCGGGAAAATGTCGTTGGCATTGAGCCCCTGGATGAGAAAGAGTGCTTCCTCCACTGTTGAAAGACCTGCCTTCCCTTTTATCTCACCTACTTCTGTTTCAAGAGAAGCCCATTTGGGCACACAGGGGCTTAAAGCAATGTTGGCCAGAAGATTCCGGGCATCGGGCAAATGTGAGGCATCAATGGCAATTGAAGTAATTCCTGCTTCAAACAGGGTTGGTATTTCAATTTTTGCCGCTTCAATATCCTGATCGCTCTTTATGCCATAATGGTCAGCATGAATGGCAACAGGTATGGTAATTCCCAGTTCATTGCACACAGCATCCACCTGTCGGGCGATATTCCAGTAATTTACTGCACAATAGGCATTTGCACCGCCTTCTGACTTTGCAATTTCTATGATAATGGCACTGTTTGCTCTCTGGGCTGCGGCCAGGGCTCCCCGTATAACAAAATAATTGCGGCCGTTGGCAGCGATGGTCATAGCTTTGCCTTTGGCCATCATGGCCCGGTCAATCACTTTGCCACTAACAATCAGGGCCTGGGAATTGGGGAAAAGTTTTGCCACATTGGGGGGTCTTCCTATTGCGACTGCCTTGCTAAATTCATTTGCGGAATTCTGTGCCATAATTATCTCTCCTCATATAAAAAGCATTCATCATTTTGATTGTATAATAGTAGGCAAAGGAGCATGCGACAACATCAAATTTCGCTGACTTCGTAGATAAGCGACTGAAAGGAGACTTCGATAAGTCTCGCAGGCATCAACGGGGCCTAATAAAATTAATAGATTATGGGCGTATGTGTCCGCATCGTGTTTTTTCGAAGTCTACGCTTATCTACGATGCTGACAATTCC
>JBDLJI010000018.1:0-15096 GCA_039714455.1 Thermodesulfobacteriota bacterium | reverse complement strand
AAGATATGAAATCCACCCTATTGCGGATATACGATAAGTCTGTCCTGGAACACCCGATCCTAACGCTTATCGTTACCTTTGGAGTGCTGGTTTTCTTTGCCCTGCAGGTTCCCAAATTCGAGCTGGATGCCTCGGGCGATTCACTGGTGCTGGAAAACGATACCGATCTCTACTATCACCGGCAGATCACGGAGCGCTACCGGGCAAAGGACATCCTGGTGCTGACTTATTCCGCCAAGGACGATCTTTTTTCTGCTTCGTCCCTGGATGACCTAGCAAAACTGCGCGATGAGCTGCGCCAGTTGGAAAATGTAAGCTCTGTAACCACCATTCTTGATGTTCCCCTGCTTCTCACCTCCAATGTCTCACTGGGGGATCTGGCAGATGAAGAAAATATCAAAACCCTGGAAAACTCTCCTGTTGACAAAAGCACAGCCCTGGCCGAGTTTAATGACAACCCCCTTTACAGCGGCAGGCTGATAAGCCCTGACGGCAAAACTACCGCACTCCTGGTCAGCCTGCCTTTTGATGAAACCTACCGGTCCCTTCTGAAACGCCGCTACGAGCTGCGGGAAAAGAAATATAACAACGAACTCTCTGCCGGAGAAACGCAGGAGCTCGATCAGGTTTCCCATGCCTACCGGCAGGAGTTGACCAGGCTCATGCACAGGGAGAGCCGTCTGGTTGAGAATGTCAGGACCATCATGGACCAGCACCGTGACCAGGCAGACCTCTATCTTGGCGGCGTGCCCATGATTGCGGCTGACATGATTGCCTTTATTGAGAACGATCTCGTCCTTTTCGGGATGGGTGTCATCTTTTTCCTGATCATCACCCTGGCCGTTATTTTCCGTAAACCGCGCTGGGTAATACTCTCCATGCTCTGCTGCCTGGCCGCCGTCCTTGTAATGGTCGGTGCACTCGGGCTGGTGGATTGGCGGGTGACGGTCATTTCCTCAAATTTTATTTCCCTGATGCTGATCCTGACCATGTCGCTCACCATCCACCTGATAGAACGCTACCTGGAGGTCCATGCGCAGTCGCCGGATGCTGACCAGCGGACACTGGTCCTGGAAACCGTGCGGACAATTGCGCTGCCCTGCCTGTATACCATGCTCACCACCATGGTCGCCTTTGCCTCGCTCCTGGTAAGCGGCATCCGGCCGGTCATTGATTTCGGCATGATGATGACCTTAGGCCTCATGGTCTCTTTTGGGTTTGCCTTTGTCATGTTTCCCACCACGGTCTTGCTCCTGAAAAAAGATACCTCCGGTGCCGGCGAGGACTTTACCCATCCCTTTACCCTTATTTTTGCCCGCATCACCGAGGCCCATGGAAAAAAAATCCTGGCCTTGAGTATTATTCTGGCAGTGATCAGCATCATGGGCATCACGAAACTCAAGGTGGAAAACAGGTTTATCGACTATTTTCGGGAAAAGACGGAGATCTTCCAGGGAATGAGTCTGATCGACCGCAAGCTGGGCGGCACCACACCCTTAGACCTCATCGTTGATTTTGATATAGAGCCGGTTGATTTCAATGCGTTCAACGATGACGATGACTTTTGGGGAGACGAAGAGATTGAGGAGGAGCCCGATTACTGGTTCTCTGATGTCATAACCAGGGAAGAGATCGAAGAGATCCATGACTATTTGGAGAGCCTGCCGGAAACCGGCGAGGTCCTCTCCCTTGCTACCTTGGAAAAACTCACCACCCGGCTTAATGAGGACCAACCCCTTGATGGCTTTGATTTTTCCTTACTGCTGAAAAAAACACCTCCAGACCTGCAGGAGCTGCTCATTAATCCGTATGTGTCCCAAGACATTACCCAGACCAGGTTCACCATGCGGATCATTGAGTCAGATAAAAAACTGGAACGCAAAGCCCTGCTGGAAAGGATGCGTGACCATCTGGTGAACGACCTGGGGTATGCAGATGACCAGGTGCGCTTTACCAACATGTTCGTGCTGTACAACAACATGCTGCAGAGCCTGTTCCAGTCCCAGATCCTTACCATCGGCATCGTGTTTCTTGCCATCATGCTGATGTTCATGGTCCTCTTCCGTTCACTCCGCCTGGCAATCATAGCCATCATTCCAAACCTGCTGCCCGCCGCAATGGTGCTGGGCACAATGGGATGGCTCTCCATTCCGCTCAACATGATGACCATCACCATTGCCTCAATCACCATCGGTATCGCGGTTGATGATACGATCCACTACATCCACCGCTTCCAGAAGGAGTTCCCCAAGGATCGTAATTACATGGCCACCCTCTACCGCTGCCACTGCAGTATAGGCAGGGCCATGTATTATACTTCGATCACCATCATCATCGGGTTTTCCATTCTGGTCATTTCAAATTTTGTTCCAACCATCTATTTCGGTTTATCCACCGGTTTTGCAATGCTGGTTGCGCTGCTGGCAGCCCTCACCCTGCTGCCGCAACTGCTCATTATCCTCAAACCTCTGGGGCCGGAGGTCAAAGAGAAACCTCTGGGCCCGGAGGCCAAAGATAATGAACAGGAAACCCAGTAAGATCAATTAGTTTACAAGTAAATATTTTGTCAAACCTGTTAATTCGTGATATCTGTCAGGTATGAAAAAGACCGCTCTGCTTATAAGCTGTATTGCAATTTTCTGGTTCTCGGATGCATCAACCCAGACCTGGACAGGCAAGGTCGTTGATGTCAGGGACGGAGATGTCCTCAAGGTCTCACATCCAGAAAAGGGTGTTATTACATTGCTGCTCTATGGCATTGATGCCCCGGATGAAAGGCAGCCATTCTTTAAGCAGGCAAAAGAGTTTTTAACATACAAGGTGGAAGGGCAGGTCGTAAATGTTCAGGAGTTCGGCACCGAACAGAAAATCGTCACAGCAATAATTGTCCATGACGGAGTTAATATCAACGAACAGGTCCTGCAGGCAGGATATGGTTGGGTATATAAAAAATACTGCGATCAGGACTTCTGTTCGGGCTGGCTGACTTATGAGAAACAGGCAAAAGATCAGAAGCTAGGTTTGTGGCAGGATGAAAATCCCACCCCGCCTTGGGAGTGGCGGAAAAATGTACTGACAAAGATATTCAGGATATTCTTGTGGGTCCTGCCGCCTTGGAGTGATTAGAAAAACCTGAGTTGTGCTTCCACTTAAGAAGTTTTTCAATCAATCCATCATCTATCTCAACGCCATTAAAATGCCAGGAAATTATTATGATAAAACTACTGAAGCAAATTGCTGACAGTTTGGTAAAATGTTATAATATATATTTGTCTATATCTTCAGCCAACTTGACGCAGGAAAAATCCCAACTGACTTTATTCAGTTATGAGCAATTCAAAACAACTCACCCCTGATTACATCCAACAGATCATTAATGAGGAAGAAATCTTTTTACGCAGGAAAGCATTTGCACCTGACACCGTAAATGAAGTATTTCGTTACGGCGGTGTTGTCGGCTCGGTCATAGAAAAACACAGCCGGATTTCCAGGGGAGCCGAATGGGCCCGGCAGCTTATACTCGCCGCTGAAGAGAAAAACAAATCATTTCACAGCGGTACTGTTATCCTGGCCGATGAAATGATTCACAGCAAGGGCCGTTTCAAAAGATACTGGCATGCCCCAAAGGGTGGACTCTGGATGACACTCGCCCTGGTAAACACCCTGCTGCCCGAAAACAGCTTACTTCTTCCCATGGCTGCCGGAGTAGCCTGTTGCGAGGTTCTGCGACATTACGGCGTTGAAGCCCATATCAAATGGGTAAATGATACCCTGGTCGGTAACAGGAAAATTTCGGGTATCCTCACGGAAACATTCACCGGACCCCGTTTTGGAGAAGAATATATCCTTATCGGCATCGGCATAAATGTTAATAATGACCTGTTCCCGGCAGAACTTTCTGAAACAGCTATATCCATGAAATCCTGCCTCAGTAAAGAAATCAGCCTGCAAGAGGTCATCGCGAGACTGCTAGTAAAGCTGCGTTGGAATATCGGTCTACTGTTTTATGAAGAAGCCAAACATCTCGAAAAGCACGGTGGTGTTGCCATCAGCAATAAAGCAGAGCCGGAGAACTTGCCCGAAGATGAACATCTGCTTCTGAAAAGCTATAAAAGCCTGACAGACATTTTCAACCGACGGATACTTTTTGGTTTTGACATTCAGGAAAATCCTCAATTTGAGGCAAAAATTATCGGCCTGGACAATACAGGCGGCTTGATCCTGGAAATGGTTGACTCCGCAAGAATAGTTCAACATAGCGGTGAGATTATTTATTTGGACTAGCCCGCATTTCTCACGAACATTTCAGCATTCAATAGTGAAGGGTGATAGTCTGAGGGCATAGAAGATGATATACAGGATATTAACAGGAACAGAGTGCTTACGAATGGTGTAGATGAAAAAATATGCTGAACTGTTCGCACAAGGCAAGTCGATACATCCGTATAGCCTGCAGTGTAAGGCGGTAAGTTTATACCCTGTCTTTAAGGGTGCATAATATAGTATAGCTCCCCCCCTTACACTTTGTCTATCCGGCGTCTCGACTTGTGAGAAACCCGGGCTGGGAGCCTGTCGGAGAACTCACGGATTCAGATTTTTTCCAGAAAATTCCAGGCCACAATCTCTCTCTGCAACAGATACTGGCCGTACGCCTTGAATAAAAGCAGAGCCTCCCGGATTGAAGCATCAGAAAAACGCAACCGCTCCAGTTTTTCCATTGGCAACCCCTGGGCATGCTGGAGTAGCTTGATTGTATTCATAGACAGGGGAATCACTTCACGGGATACGGGAGGCGGACTACATTTCCTGCACAGCAATCCGTGACGGCCGGGATGGAATACATAGGGCTTGCCTGCCTGCTCTGCAATACCACATTTGATGCAGCCTGAAAGGTGCAGCTTATATCCCAAAAGGGTATAAAGCTTTATCTGAAAAAAAATCTGCACAACTCGTGAAGATTTTCCACTGTCAATACTTTGCAGAGCCCAGATAAGAAGATTAAAGATATTTCGATCTGCATCATAATCCTTTGACCAGTAATAAATAAGCTCACAGGCCAAAGCAGCACCAACATAGCGATCGTAATTTTCACGCAGACTTATAAAGGAGCTTAACAGTTCAGCCTCAACTATCATGACAAGCCCTGATCGACTCCGATCATCATAGAGAACATCAAGCAACGAAAAAATTTCAAGTTTATTACTGAAACGCTTCTTGCTTTTTTTGGCGCCTTTGGCAATCCCTGCCACCTTGCCGACCTGCCTGCTATAGAGTGTGACAATCTTATCTGACTCGCCCAGGTCACTCACCTTGAGAACTACAGCTCTCATTTTCTTCGTCGTCATTGTCAGATGCTCTGATAGACCGGATTATTCATCTTTTGCTTAGTAGAGTCTTTTTGAAATGGTCAGAAATAATCCGGGATAGAAATTAACAGAAGGGCTCTTATGGCAGACCATAGAATAAAAAGGATAAGGTTTTAAGTACTGCTACAGAAATGCCGGTTGCATCCGAGACTTCTTCCAGTCCAATATTGCGAAGTATACGCTTTTCCTGAAAATAAGCTCCGAGCGCATCGGCAGAAACTAACAGGGAATCATTATTCTCAGGACCAGCAACGCTGCTTTCATTTTGGAACAGCTTTTCGGAACCGATACCTACACTCCCCGATCTTGCATTACAGTAAAATTTTTATATAAGCCTTTCCGCGCAGATCTTCGAGCCATACCTGGTACTGCTTCTCCATCTCCTGGCGATACACAAGATCTCTTATTTCATCTTTAACAGATTCATAGGGAGCTTTAACCACAAGGTCACCATCACGTACGGAAAGCAGTTTAAAAAACTGAAAGGTGTTGTCTGTTTCAATAATTTTACTTATTTCTCCAGGATGCATTGGCAGAATTATATCCCGCATATATGCAGCCATTTCATCTTTTTTTATGAGGCCAATGTCCCCGCCATCAGTTGCAGACGGCAAGGTTGAAAATGTTTTTGCAAGCTCCCTGAAACTCTCTCCCGCAAGCACCAGTGCCCTGACCTCCTCTGCTTTTTTCAGGACCTCCTCTTTTGAGTCAGAGCCTGTCACTCCCAATGTGCCAGGATTTCTCCAGTTAAAACCCATCTGCAGGATATAATAGCCGTTTTCTCCTTTTTCCTGGGTATACTCTTTCTCGTAGTATGCTTTGAGATCATCTTCTATAATAACAATTCGCGACCGCACCTGCTGATCAATCAATTTGGATTGTAGTATTTGATTGCGGAGGTTATCCCGGTACTCCTGTTCTGATATGTTCGCCGAGGCCAATTCTTTTCTAAATTCCTCCAGGGTGGCATTATTCCTGGCAAGTATCTGATCAGTTGCATTGTTAATCTCAGTTTCTTCCACAGTAATTGAGAGCTCCGCAGCTTTCTGCTTAACGATCATATTATCGACCAGGTTGGAGAGCACTTCCTCCCTGGCCTTTTCCAGGGCACTTTCAACTTCACTCTCAGGGGCCTTCATTCTTATGTTTTCAAAATATTGCCTGCCCGCCTTTTCAAGTTCGGTCAGGGCTATAACATCATCATTTACAACTGCTACGACCCTGTCAGCACAATCATCATTATTGGCAAAGGAAAGTGTGGCACAAAGAAAAAACAGTAAAAAGCCGGGAAGAATTATCGCTAAACGGTTCAACATGAAATTTACACCTTATATACCTGTAATAATTTAAAAAAATATTTCTATTCACTCAATCTTGAAAGCAGGCCTAATACATACCCTTTTTCATTTTGCCGGACAACCCCCAATTATACGGATTAACATCGCTACTTCTTGGTATCTTTTTTGGGCGCACTCCCTTTACCCCAATGATGATCATGGCCGAATCGATCAAACCACCAGTCATCACCTTCAAATTTCTCGTTATCCCCCGGCACCAAAGGAAAACGATACTCAGAGCAATAATGCAGTAATGTCTTATATGCCTCGGAGAGCTTATACATTTCAATTTTTTCAGCTTTCTGTTTCGAGTTGTCTAGTACATCGGGATGATGTTTTTTGGACAAGCGCCGATATGCTTTCTTAATCTCAGCAAGACTTGCCTTATCCCCCAAACCAAGCAAATCGGCAGCTTCCTTTATTTTCGCCCATTCCTTCCTGGTCATCTTTCCTCAGCCTTTTTTTTCTTCCAGCTTTTCTCTGCTCCCTCCATCAATCGCCTGATATTTTCTACGTGTTTAAACCAGATCAGCACACCAATAAAAAATGCCAGAAAAACATGGGTAGGAGAACCACCGAGCAGCCAGATCCATAGTGTCAACAATGCTGATACCAAGAGCGACCCTACTGAAACAAAACCTGAAAAATAGACAACGGCTACAAAAAGAAAAACGCTGATCAATACAGCCAATGGCTCGAGTATGATGAAAACTCCCAGCGCTGTCGCCACTCCCTTGCCGCCTCTGAAATTTAAATATATTGGGAAAAGATGCCCCAGAAAAGCAGCCCCGCCGCAGAAAGACACTGCCATATCCAGTTCATTTGGTGAAACAGGCATGCCTGACTGCACAAGGTACCAGTGCGCTGCCAACATCGGCACTGCAGCTTTTAACATATCACCCAGAAGCGTGAGCACACCCAGCTTTTTTCCAAGAAGGCGCGTGACATTGGTGGCACCGATATTACCACTGCCTGACTTGCGGATATCTTCCCCACCTGTCACCTTTGCCAACACCAGCCCGGTAGGGATAGATCCGATCAAATACGAAATTATAATAAATAAGTAAACCATCAAGTTTTACTTTTTTTGAAGATAGGCTCCAGCCCGCTCATTTCAGCATAAGAGCCTATTTCATCCTGATACTTCCTCACATAAGGACAATCCCACACCGCCAGAACCTTATTCCGGGCCATGTAAACCGGAATGAATGCACCGTCGCTCCGTTTAGCGGTATCAGCTGTTTTTTCAAGAACGTAAGCAAAAATCTGCGGCTTACGGCAGACCTCAGGTCGTTTTTCATAAACCATACACCTTTTCGTGTCCCGTGAAAGCCGGGGGCAGATTGAACCTTGCGGCAATATGAGGCTCCAGCCATTCTGCCAGTGATACAGCGCTGTTTCATGTTTATAGAACGGTATCTGATCCAGCTGTAGAGATGGGTCGGATTGCGCTGTCAGTTTACGGCTGTCTTCCGTATCTATCCTGCTAAGGGTAAAAATATCGACCTCGCTGTCTCCAAGAGGAATCTCAAAAAACTCCTGTCTCATTTTTCCTTTGAACCCTGACAATGTATCAAACTCGCTATTGGGCCCGGTGCAACAGAGCACACAACCGCAAGGGCCACAAAGGCTACTGTTTATTTTTTCAAGTTCCTGGCTGAGTATCTGCTGTTTAATCCAGAGTTCAAGGGCTCCGCGCTTAGCCAGAGGATTCTGTTTTTCATCCACAATAAACGGCAGGCTTGCGGATAGTTTTTTCTCCCCTTTTATCACCTCAAACTCCTGCAAGACAGTTTCATAGGGTCTTAACATCTGCTGCGGATTTTCAAACTGAACACCCTCCAGTTCAACCGGCTTCGTCATTCGGCTTAGGACCTCTTTTATTTTTTTAAACGGGCCGGTGAGATAGAGAAATTCCACCATATTTACCAATGGCAGCACCGGTTGTTTTAAAAGGTCGAGACCTTCAGTATCCCTTATATTATTTTCTAATTCCATTTCACAAGTTTCCATTTAGTAAGCTGAATATTTACAGGAGCCGGAACCATACCCCATAAATATTCTGAACACAATAATTGGAAATCTTCCGCCTCAGTGGTCTAAGGTGCATGGCCAAAATTAACCGCCCCACCTTGACCGCTATTTATTATTTTCGTTTTTTATTGGAATATGAACTAATTAATTATTATTGTTTTAAAACTATACTTTATAACAGTCACATTATACGAGTTACTCAATGGCAATTAAAAAGATTCTCACATACCCGAATCCTGTTCTAAGGCAGAAGGCTGAAACCGTTACCAGTTTTGATGACTCATTAAAGCAATTGGCCGTCGATCTTGCCGAAACCATGTATGCTGCACCCGGAGCAGGCCTGGCCGCTAACCAGATAGGCGTATGTCTGCGCGTTGTAGTAATTGATGTCTCTGCCGAGAAGGAAGAAAAAAAACATCTTGTTCTGGTCAACCCTGAAATTATTGAAAAAGAAGGGTGCCAGGTTGATGAAGAAGGCTGCCTGAGCGTCATAGACTTGACAGCAAATGTTGAGCGCTACAGTAAACTATTGGTAAGGGCGCAGGATCTGGATGGAAAAATACGGGAATTTCCGGCAGAAGATTTCTTTGCCCGTGTTATTCAGCATGAACTTGACCACTTAAAGGGCATCCTCTTTATTGACCACCTGAGCGCCCTGAAACGCTCTTTATATAAAAGACGCCTCAAAAAACTGTTGCGCGAACAAGAAAAGGAATCAACTTGATATGGTTGCAATAAACCGTATTGTTTTTATGGGCACCCCTGAATTTGCAGTGCCCTCACTGAAGGTTCTTCTCGACAGAGGAGAAAATATTGTTTGTGCGGTAACCCAGCCAGACCGGCCAAAAGGCAGAGGCAGAAAGATAATGGAGCCGCCTGTGAAAAAGCTCGCTCTCCAGGCTTCCATTCCAGTTCTACAGCCAGAGAACGTCAAAACAGATGATTTCCTTGCAGAGCTGCGTTCATATGACCCTGATATAATTGCTCTGACGGCATACGGTAAAATTCTGCCGGAAAGCATCCTTAATCTTCCCCCTCTGGGCACAATAAATGTTCACGGTTCCCTCCTGCCCAAATACCGTGGGGCAGCACCGATTCAATGGGCCTTGATCAATGGCGAGACGGAAACAGGCGTTACCATCATGCAGATGGATGAAGGTATGGATACCGGCGGGATCCTTCTGCAGGAAAAGCTCCATATCGACCAGGATGATACCACCGGAAGTCTGGCAGTCAAAATGGCCGAACTCGGAGGAGAAGCCCTTGGAGCAGCACTCGATCTGCTCCGGGCAAACAAGCTGAAACCTATTAAACAGGACAATAATCTGGCAAGCTTTGCCCCATCTTTAAAAAAGAAAGACGGTCTTGTAGACTGGTCACATTCAGCTGTACAGATAAGCTGCCAGGTTCGTGGTTTGGACCCCTGGCCGACAACGTACACAACTCTATCCGGCAAACGGCTCCGCCTGTTTTCTCCCGAAGTGGCAGACAGAAGTCTTTGTCTGAGTTGTTCGATTTCTGCACCGGGCATAATTTGCACGGCAGATCGATTTGGACTTTTGATAAAAACCGGAGATGGCTGTCTGGTTATAAAAGAAATACAGGCCGAAGGCTCTAAGCGTATGAGTGTTGATGCATATCTCAGTGGTCGATCAATACAACCCGGCACCCTCCTAGGACAATGAAAAGGCAAAAGGCAAGAATTCTTTTCTGGGGTTCATTTCTTCTGCTGGTCGTCTCCGGCCTGATACTCCATTTTTTCTGGGGTGAAAGCCTGCTATCCCAGGCCCTCTTTCATCTTGAAGATGTCACGACCAATGGCACAAGAGTCAGGGAAACCATCCTTTCCTATGGCTACTTTGCACCGCTCATGTTCATGATCCTGCAGATACTCCAGGTTATCTTTGCCCCTGTACCGGGTGAGGCAACAGGCATTCTTGGCGGTTATCTCTTCGGGGCCTGGCCCAGTTTTGTTTATTCCAGTATTGCTTTGGCTGCCGGTTCAGCCCTGGCCTTTATCATCGGACATCTCTTTGCCGATGCCTTTCGGAGCCGGTTTTCAAAAACAAAAGTCTACCGCAAGTTCAATCATCTGGTATTTAAAGGGGATTTTGTCATCCCCTTTGCTCTCTTCCTCTTTCCCGGTTTCCCGAAGGATTCACTTTCCTACCTGCTGGGGCTTAGCGCCATGCCTTTTAAAATCTTCATTTTTATAGCATCTATTGCCCGCATGCCGGGAACACTTGTTCTTTCCTTTGAAGGTGCCCAGGTTTATGAAGGAAACTATCTCGAATTGTTGCTTCTCCTGATTTTCTCTGCCATAGTGGCACTGCCGTGTATTCTTTACCGCCGGCAGATCCTTGAAAAACTGACGCATTACAGCTCAGCACAACAAATTGAGCAGGAGACAGAACTGGAAGAATGAGTTCAAACGAACAAACTCAAATAGCTTATGCGGACTGCTTTTCAGGGGTCAGTGGAGACATGTTTCTGGGTGCTCTGATAGATGCCGGACTGGAGTCTGATCATCTGCAGACAGAACTTGCTGAGCTTGACTTGGGAAAATTTACGCTCCGGAGTTTCAAACAACAAGACCGTAACATTAGCGGTACCCGACTTGTAATCGACTCTGAGAAATCAGAAACTGTCCGTGCATGGAAAGATATCAGATCGCTAATAGAAAAAAGCGGGTTACAGAAGAGGATAAAAGAAAAATCGTTCAAAGTTTTTACCTGCTTAGCAGAAGCAGAAGCCAAAATACATGACTGCCGGGCAGAAGATGTCCATTTTCATGAGATAGGAGGGCTGGACTCCATTATTGATATCGTAGGTACGGTCATTGGACTCGATTATTTTGGGATCGAGCATCTCATCACCTCTCCACTGCCCATGCCTAGAGGCTGGATACGTTGCGACCACGGCATGCTGCCGCTGCCTCCACCTGCTGTCTGTGAAATTTTACAGGATGTTCCGGTCTACGGGTCCAGTATCAATCAGGAGTTGGTAACTCCAACAGGAGCTGCACTTGTCAAATCACTGAGCAGTGATTTCGGTGACCTCCCTGCCATGAAGATCAGCCGAACCGGCTATGGAGCAGGCAGCCGCAAATTGCCGGGTGACACTCCCAACCTTTTCAGGCTTATCATCGGCTATGAACGAAAAGTGGGAGAAATCCAAGAGGTTGAAGTAATCGAAACCAATATGGACGACTGGTCGCCGGAGTCCTATCCCCATCTCTGTGAGCAGCTCTTTGCATCAGGCGCCCTTGACGTAAGCCTTGTTCCCGTGCACATGAAAAAAGGAAGGCCTGGATTTCTTCTCAGAGTCATTACGAATGATGCCTGTTCCTGGGAAATAAAAAAATGCATTTTCAGTGAAACCACTTCCATCGGCCTGCGGTTCCGGCGTGAAAAAAGGATGACCCTGCCCCGGGAAACAGGGAAAGTGAACACAAGCTGGGGCCCGATTCAGGTGAAGCGTTTAGAAACCCCTACAGGGTATGCGTTATATCCCGAATATGAAGACTGCCTCCGCTTGGCGCTTGAAAACAAAGTGCCTTTAAAGGATGTTTATGCAGCGGTGAATCGGTGCTCGCCGGAGGAATTTGAAAAGGATAAAGAGTAAAGGTTTCAAGGTTTCAAGGTTTCAAGGTTTCAAGGTTTCAAGGTTTCAAGGTTTCAAGGTTTCAAGGTTTCAAGGTTTCAAGGTTTCAAGGTTTCAAGGAATAAATTATAAACCAGAACCTGGATTTCAGAAGCTATTTATTTATGCTATATCACGCAGCCGAGTAAAAAGTGGGGAATTCTCAGGAGTAATTTTGTTAATTAAACATGAAAAGTATCAAGTTTGCCGGAGATGTGAGGAAGAGGCTGTTTCGTTATAGTAAAACTATACGAAACAGCTGATGACGAAACAGATTCGGTGAACTTGGTACTTTCGCAAACTCAAAAATGCATACTTTAATAATGCTCATAGCTACCGGTTTTTATAGTGGCTATCTCCCCAAGGCTCCCGGTACCTGGGGCTCTCTTGTCGGTCTCTTGTTGTTTTTCCTGCTGCATACCCTCAGCTTAGAAATCTATCTTGCTGTCGTAGCCGGTATATTTGTTGTCGGCACCTTTGCCGCCGGGGAAGCGGAAAAGATTATGGATCATAAGGATCCGGGTCTGGTTGTAATTGATGAGATTGTCGGCATACTGATCACCATGATCGCTATCCCTGCCACTCCCCTGGCCATGGCTCTGGGTTTTGTTCTCTTTCGCATATTCGATATATTTAAGCCCTTTCCAATAAGTTTTGTAGATCAGCGATTCCATGGAGGACTTGGTATCATGCTGGATGATATTGTCGCCGGCATTTACAGTCTGGTAATTCTTCAGGTACTGGTCCGTTTCGTATTTTAACTAATCTTTTTATCCGTAAAGCCTTACCTTAAACTGTTCAACCCAACAAAACTGCCGTTATTATCCTCAGCCAGCCGACGCATGAGCGCCGCAAAACGGGCAACATTCATCTCGGCCCTGGTCTGGGAAAAAAGGACAGGGAAGCCGACTGCGTTTATACGAACCCGTCGCTCACCTCCCCTCAGAGACTTGTTGATCTGATCAACCGTATCAACTACCTCCTGGATGGATCCCCGGGAAAAATCATCCCCGAACACATACAGGCTTATATTTTTGTCCGGAGCATAAAATCTGCGGACCGCACTGGTTATTCCCTCAACCGGACTTGAATTGGAAAACGGTTTCCAGGTGGCAAGCCGTTTCAAGATCGACCGGCGGCGAGCCGGACTGTCCGGGATCCAACGGCCGCTATACTGTGAAAACATGTAATCACCCATATCATTCATCACCTGGATACCCTTGACACCTGGATAAATATTAAGGATTTCAGTCATTTTTCGACGGACAAGCGGCCAGGCAAAACGCTGCATGGACCCAGAAGTGTCGATTATGAAGATGATATATTCGCTGTCCACCGGTACGCCGCCGATCATGGAATCGGTTTTCGGGGGCTGCAAACCGGTGCTCTGCAGACGGCGCATCTCTTCGGTCAATTGCTGCCTGACGGTCTGCAGTCCATTTTCGATCAGGGTCTGGGCGTCGGAATCGGTCTTTGCGGTATGGAATTGGCCCCGGATCCGTGACAGATCGCCCAGTAGCCGGGCTATTTTATCTTCAGACTCGGAGAGTTGTTTTTGTTTCTCGGTCAGGTTTCGGTTTACAATTCGCGTCTCCCCGCGGATTTCATAGAGTTCATCTTCCAGCCGCATCAGCAGATCGCTCAGGTCCACACTCATTTTCTCTATTACCCGGGGTTCGGAAACCAGGGAAATAACCAGCAGCAGGATGATTGCCCCGAAACCGCAGGAAACCACATCCAGAAAGGAAAGATTGAACACCTCTATCTGGCGCCGTTGTTTTCTCATGGCCAGTCCCTGGTCGGAGTGAGAAAGGAACCGTGCGAATCCACGGCCAGTTTCCAGAACAGGACCGCGGCCATGGGGTCGCCTTCCATGGGCAACAGGATGGTGTTCACCGGGATATTTTTGGGCAGCAGTTTGACGGCCCGTTCAAAAAATTGCACTCGCTGTTCACCGGATACCACTCTGTGTCGCGATTTACCGGTCCCCTGGGTCGGCAGGCCGTCGGTAATCAGCAGAATATTGTCAGGCCTTGGCAGCAGGGCCGCGGCAGTTTTAAAGCCATTTGCCAGGCTGGTTCCTTGCCCGGGAATTTGTTTGTGTAAAGCCGCAACCATTCTGGCGAGTGTTTTACTGTCCGTTGCCGCTACCCATTTCCCTGTGGTCTCCGGAAGCATGGCTGAAGCTTCGGTATTGAAACCGTAGACCTGCAGGCTGGATTCCGGTGGCAGATTGGCGATCAGCCATTCCATGGTCTTTACGGCCTGTTGCCATTTGGGCGAAGTTTTTTTAATCGCATCGTCCATGTTGCGGCGGCGGATGACATTGACGATGGTCGTATCGAGCATGGACGCGGAAATATCAAGCAGCAGCAGTACCCGTTTGCCGCCCAGTTTGAGACCGGTCAGGTACTGCCGGTTTCCCTCGCCCTCGAATCGCCGTATTTTTCGGCCCCGTTCCTGATCCGCCTGTAGTTCGGCGCCCAGGCGTCGATGTTTTTTATCCAAACTCTGCAGATCCGCCTGCAGTGCATTGATGTGCTGTTTACGGGCCAGGGTTTGATTCTGTAAATCGGCCAGTTCCTCGGTGATTTTTTGTATCTGCGCCAAAACCTCAGCGGACCGCCCCCGGGCCACAATAATTTTTTCATCCGTTGCCTGATAACTGTTCTTCAATTCCATCCCCGGGTAACTACGCTCGGCTTCCGCCTGCATAC
>JBDLJI010000017.1:0-15251 GCA_039714455.1 Thermodesulfobacteriota bacterium | reverse complement strand
AATCGACACCATCAACGGCTGTTGCAGTTTGAGAGCTTGTGATAGTGGCTGTTGCAATTCCTCCACTGGTCGTTGTCTGGTTTGAGATAGTACCAGGGGAAGTTGTAAACACGACAGGCGTCCCATCAGGCACCGGGTTACCGTTTGCGTCTTTTGCAGTAAGAGTCATTGTTGCCGTAGTTATACCATCAGCAGGAATAGTCACAGGTGAAACTGTAAGTGCCGATTGGGCCGCATCTGCCGGCCCTGCTACAAAGTCAACCTGAGCAATACCGACCCTGCCGCCTGAGGTGGCAGTGACAGAATAGGTCCCTGCAGTCGTGCTTGATTGCAGGAAGACCGATGCAACGCCTAAATTGTCTGTAGTTGCAATAATACTTGTGACACCGGCGGTTCCGTCGGATCCTATTGGACTCACAAAATCAAGCAGGCCTCCGGAAGTTGAAATGGTTACCTCTGTTCCTGCATTCATTGGAAATCCGGAACTATTGGTAAGTGTGGCCCGCACCACTACAGTATTGTCAGGAGCTCCATTAGCTATTAACGAGTTGGGTTCAACAACCACACTGACGTTGCCGACAATTTCTTGAATAAGGGTAATAAGTCCGTTGCCATTAGTACCGGAATCTGCACCGCCGCTTGAAACAACTACATCAATATCTCCGGGAACCACTCCTGCTGTAAAGGTACTCGAGGCAAGCCCACCGGCTGTATCATCACTGGGTGGGATACCCAAAAAGGCTCCAGTACCTGTTGAGGTGGTTGTATTCACAGAAAAATTTACAATAGCACCATCCGCAACAATATGCCCTGCTGAGTCGCTCACCAGGGTTGTAACTTCGCTTGTACTGAATCCATCTGCGGTAATATTGACAGGACTTGCAAACAGTGTGAAGCTTGCCGCCGGACCTGGAATAAATGAGACATCAGTTGAGCCTTTTGTAAATCCAGCTTGAGCTGTAACAGTTGCTGTTTCAAGATTGGTTGACGACTGCATGGTTATTCTTGCTATACCGCTTGGGTCAGTTTGAACACCAAGAACCTGTTGACCGGTACAGGGGGCAGCACCGACAACACAAATAGAGCCGGCGGTTGTTGTAAAGTCAACAGGTACACCACCTAAAGGGGTTCCGGCTGCCGTGACCAATGCCTCAATTAATGCTTGATTATTGCCGACAGCAACAGCCTCCAGTGTATTGCTTGATGCAGTTACTGTAACAGTATCAAGACCCGGCGTAAGAACACCAATTGCAAAGGTACAGCCGGGGACGTTGGGAAGGTTTGATGAGTCAGTTGTGCAGGAGCCATCGGGAAGAGTATATAAATCGTTGGTTCCCGTTATAATTATAGTATCACTCGCTGGGATATTAAAAGATCCTGCCGTATATGTGACCGATGCTACACCATCAACTGTTGTTGCACTTAAAGCACTCAAGTTACCGCCGCTTTGGTTGGGGTTGATCTGGAAGGTAATCGTCTCACCGTCTGCTACTGCCACCCCGGCAGCGGTTGCAAAAACGGATATGGTAGCTGTACCTCCAGTGTCCACACTCGATGGAGCACTTATTTCAAGGGTATCTGCACCGCCAACACCACCACCACTACCACCAGTAGTATCTATAGTAGTACCACTACATGAAACAAGAAGTATAGAGGTTGCAACAAAAATAGATATTAACAACCAATAATGGATACCTTTCAATACCGATCTGCATTTTATGGGTACTTCCATGGAAAGTCCTCAATTAATGAATTACAAAGTTGCAGGGTCGCCTAATCAATAGATTTAAATGAAAAGATCTGGTTTACGCCCTTTTCCTTTTACATGAATACTTTTGTTTTATTCCAAAAATCATCAACCAATATGGTTGTGGCCCTGTTTACAGCCGTTTTGAATAATTCCCCTGAACGCTTGTCACCATAAATATTTTCAGGCGCCACCTTGACTTCAGCCCTGTTGGTCCAGACCACTTCACCTGTTGCAGTATCCTGCACCCAGATGCGCAGGTGCACAATTGCTTCCGGTGTATGGCCGCTATGGTTGACCAGGTGTGCGGCGCTTCCGGCAACAAAGCCCCAGGTTACAGTATTCCAGAATTCAGCGTTTGAGGTGTCGCCGGTTGTAATAGTTGCAGTAGGGGTGATCGTAGTAACTTCAGGCTCAAAAGGGACTTCCAGATTGAACCCGAGTATGGCTCCAGCCAGGCCCCACAAGGCTATATTATTCAGGTTATCGTACTCTTCTGAGTCAGCAAAACCGAATGTTGCTTGGGTTGCTCCACTCATGATGAAAGGCAAGATTCCTTTCTTTTGCAGATCCCAGGTGTGTTCTTCCTGGAGGTTATATTCAATGATCCGCCCGCGAACAATATAATCTGCATTAAACGTGCGCCCAAGTTTGCTAATGCTTGTTTTGTTCAGACCATGAACACCTGGGGCATTTGTAGGATGGCCGCCGCCGCTTTTTGCTGCATTCATAGTTTTGTCTGCATCAATCCACTTCTGGAACTCACCTTTCATCACCCCCGACCATTCACCGTCAAGTTCTTTCTGCAGGCGCGAAGTACCGTCCTTGGATGCCAACCTGATGATATTAGTGTCAACTAAATACTGGGTCACATCCTCTTGAACCGGCATTTTAAAGCCTTTCCCGGCAAACCTATCAGTCAGGGCTTCTGTTATGCTTCTGCTCCTTTCATAGACAGACATGACATCATCCCCTGACGAATAATCCGCAAAAGGCAACAACACGACGGTTTTATCAGTCGCACAGACATCAGCCGCTGGGGTGTCCGGGGTATGGAGCGTTTCTTGGGTTACAGAATGACCCGAGGCGCAACCACTGACCAGCAGTGCCAAAAAGCCGTAGAGAAAGAATCTTTTTACTGCCATGATGGAATCTCCTTCCAAATTTGAATTCGATTTTGCTATTTTTTCTAAATTTAAACTTTTCAAATGCTCTCCTGAGTTCATATAATTCTTGGCCTCAAAAGAATAACCAGTTCCTTTCTGACAAGGGATTCCGCTTTATTGCCGAATATGTATTTCAGGCCCGGAATCTTGCTCAGTCCGGTAACGTTGCTGCCTTCGTCAACTTCAACAGAGCTTATCAGGCCGCCGACAATGAGCATTTCGCCGTCATTCAAACGCACAATAGAGTTCATGGTCCTTTCCCGAACAAAGGGAAGTCCAACCTGGTTCAAGCCGAATTGCCGGTATTCAATGGGTTCTTCAAGCTGAGAGATCATGGGAATGATGCTCATGACAATTTCATTATTACTCATTATCGTTGCATATACTTCAAGGCGCAAGCCGGAAACCACCTGGGCCGTTGTGGCAGATGTTGTCACAACCCCTTCATCGGCTGTGGTCTCCACTTCGCTTATATAGGTGACATTATCGCCGACATAGATGACAGCCGGCTGGCCGTTCATGACACTGATTCTCGGGTTGGCCAGCACCTTGGTCGAGCCCTGCTCCTCAATCAAATCCAGAACAAGGTCAAAAGACTTGGCTGCAAGGGAGATGGTATCAATAAAGCCTCCTGAGTCCGGATGAATCACCCCGGCATTGCCAAAGGTCACGTTAAAATTAAACGCACTGTCTTTCAGCAGGCCGCTCCAGTCAATTCCATTTTCAGAACTTTCTTCAAGAGTAACCTCAAGGATCTTTGCTTCAATGCTTATCTGCTTGTACATCTCCTCCTTGAGGGTATCCACATATATTTGGACCTTATCAAGTAAAGGCCTGGGAGCTGTGACCGTAATCAGGCCAAGGGACGGGTCAACAGAATAGAACCCGCTGGATGTCTGTGTAATAGTGGCTCCCTGGGGAGGGAGTGGCGCCCCTTCCTCTTCGTCATCGTCTGCAGGCGTAGCAGCTGTTGGAGGCGGCTGATATCTCTGGGCCCAGATATCAAGAATCTGGGCAAGGTTGGTCCTGATTATCTCCCAGCGACTATTATCAGAATCGGTATTGGTTGTGGTGCCGCCAGAGGTGTTAATATTTGCCTGGCCCTTGATGCGTGGAGGCAGGGCTACATGATATTTTCGGGTTTCCTTGAATTTAATGATGATGGTATTGCCTTTCAACTCGTAGAAATAGTCGACCTGGCGCAGCATATTCTCAATGGCTATGAAAAAGTCATCATTGGCCCTTATATCAACATCAATATATACATACTGGTCAACATCACTGGCCCAGCTGACATTCATACTGTGCAGGGAAGCAAGACGCTTCATGATGTCGCGCAGCGTGACAGGACCAGCGGTGGTCGTGATATCAGCCCCGACTTTTAAAGTCAGTTCCTCATCAACATCTGCAGCATCTTCACCCAGGCTTGTATCCTTTATTAAATAGGAAGGTTTTTGAAAGCGGACCGGGAGAGATCTTCCCGCCTCTTCTGCAACAGCAGGAGATGTAATTTCCGGGTGTACCGGCTGTATGGCGCTTTCCCGTGGCTCTCCGGCAATTGCTGTACCGCTGGTTGCAGGGGCTTCCATCGTTGCAGGGGCTTCCATCCCTGATGATTGCGTCGATTGAGAAGCACAACCCAATAGAATGAGCATTGCACTTGCTGCAACTCCGGCCAGTAGTACTCTTTTTTTGGCAAGCATAGACCTTTTTCCCAATATTTTTTTTGGCTGTGATAGCTGTTCAATTTTCATCGAGTACGCCCCACCAACATATATTCACTTACAGTAACTATATTCCACTTACATCTGTCCCTTGGGTTTCACTTCTTTTCCATGACCAGGCGGCCCTTTATGTAGCGAGTTAAATCCGCAGGCAGCTGATATCCTGACAACAAGATGGCGCGATACTCTGCTGCCCCTTTTTCACGATTGCCCTCTTTATCAAAAATTCTGGCCCGGGCTATCATTGTATCAAGCGAGTCTCCATACTGGTCCTCATGCCGGGCCAGGAGAAGCAGGGCATCCAGATAGTTACCATTCTCCTCAGAGAACATGGCATAACTTATCAAGGCCTCACTGTCAGGCCTTTTGCCGCTTACAGCCTGATCAAAATACTCTTGAGCCTCCCCATTTTTTTTCATATTAGCCAGGCCGATAGCTGTATACAATGCGCTTGTCTGGTCATTCTCGTCTATCTTCAGTGCCTCTTTTCCATAAAAGACAGCCTTGGCATTCATTTCCAGGTGTACCAGATAAAGGGATGCCAAACGGGCGGCAAGTTTACCGTTTTCCGGCCACATGTCAAATGCCTTTTCATAAAGCATGAGGGCGTCTTCATATTCTTCCTGCCTTTCAAGGCCACGGGCCTGTCTCGTCAACTTCTGAGCCTCCAGTACTTCAGGAGACAATTCCATTTTCTGAATGACCTGTAATTTTTCACTTTCCTCCAGTATCGCCCTGTCTTTCTTGACAGCGACAACTTCCTCCTCACGGTCCGGCCATTCAAATTCTCTGCCTTTTGGAGCAATGACAAGGGTGTTATAGCGTTCTATGGCCTGGAGATTCTGCAGATTTAAAATGACATCCAGCACAAAATCCCAGGGGACATTATCGAGTGCCAGGGTAAGATTACCTCCTACACCTTGAGCAATGACAATGTTCAGCCCACTTATTTCACCAAAGAGCCTAAAAACATTATGCAGGTCAATTTTATAAAAATCGACAGTGATTGGCTGCTTTTCGTATCCGGCATAAATGAATTCATCCAGAACCTGAGGTGCAGCAGCAGGTCCAGGAGGTTTGGCAGGCATGGCAACTGATTCCGGCGCGGCCTCAACCACTCTTACTTCTTCAGACTGAGCCGACTCCATCTCATTTTCCATTGGCTGCTCAACAACCTCAGCTTGTGGTGCTTCCGCTACAGGCGTTTTTTTTGCTGATGCAACTATGGCTGGGGTTTCTGTCGCCACCGCCATGGCCCCTGTTTGCTTGAAGCTAATTACTATATCATTGACATCCCGTTCAACGGTATAGCTCGCATCTCCAGCCGTATACATTTCAAGCCTGGCAATAAGGGGTTCCTTATCATCCAGGATCTGTCCCTTAATTTGCTTAACAGGACCTTCTCCCGGAGTCATAGGGAGTTTCAGGGACTCTGTAAACGAACCATCGGCAATATCGAGGATAACCCTCTGGGGCTCAAACAGCTCATACATTGTAAATGTTGGTGGCGCCGAGCCTGTAACCCGAAACACAACACTTTCGTCAGACTTGGTGGTTTTAATCCCTGTAATCTGATACGGGCCAGGGGCCGCAAAAGCAAGCTGCTTCGCCACAGCCTTATTCACATTACCTGCTAAAAAATAAGTGAAAAGCAGCATTGCAAACCATAACACAGTTGTTCTGAAGCATACCCTGTGGGCCATTGCTATTTTTCCCCCTCTTGATTCAAGACCATTTCAACGGTTTTATATATTTTGTCTCCGGCCAGGTTGTAGGTATAATTTTTGACAATCACCTTATTCGGCACAATGGCCTCAACAACACCGGTCCTTCCCACTAAAATTCCTGCACGAATTATATACCCCTGTTTATTTGAATCCTGCACCATTGCAAACTGATCGGCAGCACTCATTACTATTGCCACTACAGTGAGCTGCCCCGGTTCAAATTTCCTCATCCCGGTCAACTCTTCAACAGGTGTCTTGGTGGCCACCACCCGTTCCCGCACAAATGGCACAAATGGATCTGTCCGTTTTTCCCTTTTATAGACAAAAGAATCATCTGCTTCCCGAAAAAGGATGGCTGCCATTTTTTCCGTAAACTTCAATTCTTTTTGTTCTTCTGCAGCTTTTTCCTCAGCAGCAAAAACGTACATGCTCTGCAGGCCCGTAATGACAAGGATAGCCGTTAGAAAAAAAATAAATTTATGTATACGCTTTAAATTCACAGTATCTCTTTATCTCTTTATCTCTTTTTTTTGCCCTTTTGGGCTTTTTGGGCTTTTTGGGCTGCAATTTCAGATTCATCAAGAAATCTATAGGTAATAAGATTTATTTTTGAAGAAAGAAGCATTTCTCCCAGGTGCATTTTAGGGGAGCCCAGGCTGATATTAATTGCTGAGACAATTCGATCCAGCTTGCTGACCTCATACAAAAAAGTCCCTATATTATGGTATGGCCCTTTTATCGTCAATGAAACAGGTATCTGTGCATAGAACTCTTTCTTGCGCTCAGGTCTCGGTGAAAATCGAGCCATATTCAATCCTGAATTCGTGCCGAGTGCGGAGATATTGGTTAAAAGGGCAGGTATTTCCTTTTTCTGCGGTAATAGAACGGATGCTTCCTCAAACAAACGCTGGGTTTCCTCCATTTCGGCCAAATGCTCATCAAGCTTTGCAGCCCTTGCCTTTGCTCCGGCGATCTCCTTCCGTAGTTTTACCGCCTTGTTTTCCAACCCCTTTATCTCCTTGGTTTTGGCTGTAAAGTGGAGAAAATAAAAGGCAACGACAGGCGCAATTATTATCAGCACAAATATGGCAATAACAATTTTTTTGTCGAGAGGGACGACCTTTTTCTCCAAAAAGGAATCAAAGGCCTCTTTTATCTTATTTAATTTCATCCTTGCTGTCTATCGCTTTGACTGATAAAAAGTTTACTGAAAATAATTGTTATTTCTTAAATTATAAATATGTGAAGTTCAAAATTTACTGCTCAACCTACTTCTTGGCTTTTTTCTCCCCGGCTGCCACTTCTTGGTAATCTGCATTTACTACAGGGATAGTTAATGAAAAAGATTTAAACTGCCGTCCGGAGACACCTTTAGTGGAAGTGCCTGAAAGTTCAGCATTTCTAAAATAGGGTGAGGTTATAATTGTTTCCATATAATCTGCAATAGTTGCATTATCCAGTGCAATGCCAGATATCTTTAATATGGAGCCGTTAAATGACATTTTAGTAATCCAGAGGCGGCTTGATGGGGTCAGGTTGGCCAGTTCGTCCATTACCCGCACTGTCAGCTGCGAACCTTTTTTCAGCTGGCTGATGGTATTGAGTTTGGTTTCAAGAAGCTTCTGATCTTTTTTCAGCTTTTCAATCTGATTGATAGTGGTCTGGTACTTTGCTTTTTCTTTAGTCAAATCCCTAATTGAGGCCTTCAACTCTCCCACCTTGAAGCCAAGAACCAAAGCCACCAGACCCAGAATTGCCAGCACCCCCAACAGGGAAATACCCATCCCCAAAACCTTATTCCGGGCCTCTATCTTTTTCTTGATCTGCCTTACTGGAAGCAGGTTAATATAGATCATGCTTATCTCACAATTCCGAAGGTCTGATAGCGAGCCCAAGGGCAATTGCCATCTCAGGGCCAATATAATTCAAGTACGTCTGGTCAATATTTTTGCTGTCGGCCTTAATTTTCACAAATGGATTCAATTGCTCTACCTGAAGGCCGATCTCCTCGGCAAAAAACTGATCCAGTCCCTGAATCCTTGAACCGCCTCCACTTAAAATGATTTTGTTCAAAGCCATATCAGGATTATTGGTATAATAGAGATCGATCGCCTTTTTCAACTCAAGAGCCCATTGCGTACAGGTATTGGCATAAATTTCATCCAGGTCCTTCTGTTTTTCCTCAACAGGCTCATAGCCCATTTTAAGACCCTCTGCCTCTTCAATGGTAATGCCAAATCTGTTCTGTATCTGGTCAGTCAACTGCCGACTGCCAACAACAACATCACGTGCCAATACAGATATGCCCTGGGACACAATATTGATACTCATCTTGGTTGCACCGATATCAACCAGGACCACGTTTTCATTGAGGCTGTAATTGGTATCGTAAATATTTTCCAGAGCAAATCCGCCTATGTCTACAATTACCACTTTCAGACCGGCAGACTGGAGCATGGACAGGTATCCCTCAACAACTTCTTTTTTGGCTGCAACCAACATAACATCTGTGCGGTCATAATCTTCCGTATTGGTATGCAGGTCCTGATAGTCAAGAAAAACATCTTCAATATCAAATGGAATATATTGCCCGACCTCTGTCTGGATATATTCGTCAAGATCAGTTTCTTCCATAACGGCGAGATTAATCTTTTTAACGATAACGGAATATCCAGATATCGAAATTGCCACCCTTTTTTCTTTTAATTTTAAATTGTTAAACAGGGAATTTATGATATTTGCAACCTCTTCGGGTTCCTGCAAAATACCATCTTCAACTGCACCTTCCGGAAGCTTCGAGCTTCCGAGGCTCAAAAGTTTGAAGTCATCACCAGACTTGACCACCTGGCAAATCTTTATTGAATGGGATCCAATATCTAAACCGATGGGAAACTGCTCTTTCTTAGCTGAAAGCAGTTTTATTTGGGGAAGCTTTATTTGGGATAGAGAAAAACCACCCATAGTTCACCATGTTAAGGAGGTTTATTATTACGGTACGTTACCAGCGTTCATCAGAAACTATATAAAAGCAAAATACAAGCACGTTTTTTATTTTAATACTGTATTAGCTAGTCCTTAATATTTGTTACACTAGAGGACATAATTTTATTTTAATGTCAAGAAAAATCTCTACAACAAGCCGTTTTATATATAAAAAATTTCATTTTATGAGTAAAAATTTATACAGCTTTGTTTTTTCTCAAGACAAATTTCTGATACATTTTCTCTTGTCTGACTTTTTCAATATACAAACATTTTATTCCTTGGCAATAACTGTGCCAGTTAATTTTGCCATTCATAATTTTTCTGTAAATTCAAAAAAAAACACCGCAGCAATGGGTCCTTAAAATTATAATTCCAGGACAACAATACCAACAACTATCTAATATTATTGGGTAGTTTCGAAGAAACTCTGCATAACATATTTACTCTGGCGATACTTTCCCACATTAAACAACTGTGCATCAATTCATTTCATCATGCCATTTAAAACGGTATTGCATGAAGGTAAACCTTTTTTACGACCGCCTGCAGAAAGAGCACTTTATGCAAATAATGTTTACATATCTCTTGTAAATCATAGCAAATATGCAGCATATTCTAAAGGACACCCATTATTTCATAAAAATGTGCTTGTGGAGGACAACCCAACCATCATATTAAATAAACCATCCCTTTAATCCTTCTTGTATTTTAGCCTGTTTTAGTTTAAAACATTGCGGATTTTAAATTGTCGATCTCGCAGATAGGGAACGAAGTGAGACTTCGAGAAACACTCGACGGACTGGTATTTCACCTGAAGCCTAATATCTCATTTGGCCCTGTTACCGACTGCGAGACTTTCGAAGTCTACGCTTATCTCGAAGTCGACGTTTATACCCCCCAAGGGGGTACTAAAAAGAGTGCCCTGCAAGGGTGTTTATGCCCTGCAAGGGTGTTTATGCCCTGCAAAGGTGCTTATGCCCTGCAAGGGTGCTTATCTACGAAGGTAGCAAAATTCATTAGAAGCCTAAGGAGTTCTACCATTGACTGAAGAAATCTCTCAACCAAAACGCAAATCCACCATCCGTGAATATGCCGAAGCAATCCTTATTGCTTTATTGCTTGCACTTTTTATCCGAACCTTTGTGGTCCAGGCTTTTAAAATTCCTTCCGGATCCATGCTAAACACCCTTCTTATAGGGGATCATATTCTTGTTAATAAATTCATCTACGGCATAAAAAATCCTTTCACCAATAACACATGGATCCCGGTAAAAAAACCACAACGGGGTGATATTGTTGTGTTTAAATATCCCATAAATCCTGCACAGGATTATATAAAAAGAGTTATCGGGACGGAAGGAGACAAGATAGAAATCAAAAATAAAAAGGTTTATGTTAATGGCGAGCCACAGGATGAAAATTATACCATTTTTAGTGATAAAAATATACTTCCCACGGGAGAACCAAACCGTGACAACATGGGGCCGATAATAGTGCCGGAAAACTCTCTGTTCGTAATGGGTGACAATCGGGATAACAGCTATGACAGCAGGTTCTGGAAATTTGTCAATTTAAAGGCGGTAAAGGGAAAAGCCTTTATATTCTATTGGTCCTGGGACAAGAAAAAATTTAATGGGTGGACACCAACGGATTTTTATCGATCTGTACGCTGGGGCCGGATTGGCGATCTGGTTCATTAGCCTTTATTATAAATAAAACAAATTAGTTCAATCATTTAAAAGTAACTTTTTTGTTTCATTTGCTTGACTTTTTCCATCTCTTGTTATCCAATTAAGAAGTTTATAATTGAAGTTATTTTGGGATACGGCATGAACAAAGGACCAGCATGAGCAGCGAGTACCTTTTTGCCCATAAACACATTCTAGGCCTCGATCATCTCTCTGTGTTCGATATCGAGCACATCCTCAATACTGCAGAATCATTCAAAGAAATTTCAAGAAGGTCCATCAAAAAAGTTCCTGTTCTGCGCGGCAAAACTGTCGTTACCCTGTTTTTTGAACCGAGCACACGAACCCGCCTATCTTTTGACATAGCAGCCAAGCGGATGAGTGCTGACACCTTCAGCATTTCAGCCTCGACTAGCAGTACTACAAAGGGTGAAAGCCTGGCTGACACAGCTAAAAATATTGAAGCCATGATGCCAGACATCATTGTTATGCGGCATCCAAGCTCGGGCGCATCCAATTACCTGACTAACCGCATAAATACTTCGGTTATAAATGCCGGAGACGGTACCCATGAACATCCCAGCCAGGGGCTGCTTGATCTTATGACGGTTAAAGAACATAAGGGAAAGATCAAAGGACTCAAGGTTGCCATCATTGGCGATATCAGCCACAGCCGGGTTGCACACTCGGACATAATCGGCTTTTCAAAAATGGGGGCAAACGTTTTTGTCAGCGGGCCGGCCACACTCATCCCCAAAAAAATCAGCCGCCTGGGAGCCAGAGTTTGCACCACCATTAAAGAGGCAGTCAACAATGCCGATGTTGTCATGCCCCTGCGCATTCAGAAAGAAAGACAGAGTGACCCGTTGATCCCTTCCTTCAGGGAGTATGCTACATTTTTCGGCATAAACCGGCAGATTTTACAGGTTGCCAAACCAGATGCGCTTGTCATGCATCCAGGCCCTGTCAACAGAGGGGTTGAATTGGCCCCCGATGTGGCGGACAGTTCCCAGTCCGTTATCCTTCACCAGGTAACCAACGGTGTGGCTATCCGCATGGCCTTGATGTATCTCGTTCTCGGAGGAACATAAAAATGATCCGGACACAAGCCATACTCTTGAAAAATGGCAGGATCATCGACCCTGCCAACAGAGTGGATAAAAAAGCCAGCCTCCTGGTAGAAAAGGGTAAAATTCAAGCCATCTTCACCCCACGGCAGAAAACTCCGTCCCTCCCCAAAAAACTCCAATCCATTGACCTGCGAGGGAAATGGATAGTTCCCGGCCTGATAGATATGCATGTCCACCTGCGGGAACCAGGGGAAGAATACAAAGAAACGATAGAAACAGGTACCAGGGCTGCTGCTGCGGGTGGATTTACCGCTGTTGCCTGCATGCCGAATACGACTCCGGTCAATGACTGTCAACCGGTGACCAGACTTATTTTAGAAAAGGCAGAAAATGCTTATGCCAGGGTGTATCCTGTCGGGGCTATCAGCAAAGGTTTGCAAGGAGAAAGCCTCGCAGAATTTGGTGAGATGAAACAGGCAGGAGCTGTTGCTGTTACTGATGACGGCAAACCGGTAACTGACAGCCAGTTGATGCGCAGAGCTTTAGAGTATGCCTCCAGCCACAACGTCATGGTTATCTCTCACTCTGAAGACTACAGCCTCAGCCGCAACGGTGCCATAAATGAAGGATTTGTTTCAACAAGTATGGGCCTGAAGGGCATTCCCCATATAGCTGAAGAAATAATGGTATATCGCGACCTGGCCCTGGCCGAGTACACTGGCTGCCCACTTCATCTTGCCCATATCAGCACTCAGGAATCTATTAATCTCATTCGGCTCGCCAAGCAGAAAGGAAGCCCAGTGACGGCGGAAACAGGCCCTCATTATTTCTCCCTCACAGAAAAGGATGTCAAAGACTACAACACAAATGCAAAAATGAACCCGCCGTTGCGTACGCAAAAAGATCTTGAAGCAGTCATTGAAGCCATAAGTGACGGCACCATTGACGTTATCGCCACAGATCATGCCCCCCATTCAATACTGGAAAAAGATATAGAATTTGACCAGGCCGCAAACGGCATCATTGGCCTGGAGACTGCTGTACCGCTAGCTTTGGCTCTTTTTAGAAAGGGATATATTAATGCAGCCAGACTGGTAGAATTATTGTCAACCAATCCTGCCAAAATTCTTGGAGTCAAGGGAGGTTCGCTAGAGATTGGGTCTGATGCCGATATTGCTGTTATAGACCCGGAACACAGCTTTGTCCTGCACGAAAAAGACATCGTCTCCAAAAGCAAAAACTCACCATTTATTGGTGTCAAACTGCAAGGAAAGGCTCTTCTCACAATATGCGGCGGCAGGATAACCCATAACGCCATATCGGACTGATCAGCTATGCGCAAAGATATCACGCATAACTGTCACCCGCCTGA
Source organism: Thermodesulfobacteriota bacterium (assembly GCA_039714455.1). Classification (GTDB taxonomy): domain Bacteria; phylum Desulfobacterota; class Desulfobulbia; order Desulfobulbales; family BM004; genus BM004. The sequence goes on along the minus strand of JBDLJI010000017.1, from coordinate 1,772 downwards.
TGCTTTCCTGCATTCTTGCCTGCAGCTCAGGATTTTCCGCAATAGCTCTGCCGGTCTTTCCAAGTGCGTCAATTACCTTTTCATGGCTTTGGCATATCAACAGCAGATCAGCCCCTGCTGAAAAGGCCTGCAACGCAGCCTGCCCCAGATCTCCCTCCTTTTCAATGGCGCCCATTTCCAGGTCATCGGTTATGACAACACCATCATATCCCAGATCATTACGCAGCAAGTCAGTAAGGATTATCTTTGACAGGGTAGCCGGGCTTTCCGGGTCCAGATGCTGGTAGATGGTATGCGATGTCATGATAGAAGCAACACCCGCAGCAACAGCCTGTTGAAATGGAAAAATATCTTGTGCTCTCAGTTCAGGCTCTGGTTTCGCAACATATGGCAGCTTAAAATGGGGATCAACAACGGCTGCCCCCAGGCCTGGAAAGTGCTTGGCGCAGGCGGCAATACCATGGGCCTGCATTACCCTGATAACATGAGTACCGAGCCTGCCTACCACCCCAGGATCACCCCCCAGGGAGCGCTTTTCCATAAAATATTCCCTACCCGCCTCACAGACATCCAAGACCGGAGCCAGATTATAGTTGACGCCGATGGACGTGAGTTCCTTTGAGCACACGTTGGCATACTCGCTAAGAGCATTTTCAGGATTTTCCGCCTGCGCCAGAACCCTGGCATCTGGAAACTGGGTAAACGGGGAGGCCAAACGTGCAACAGACCCTCCCTCCTGATCAATGGCGATAAGCGGTGGGCTCAGATTGTTTCGGGTGCAAACGCTATGAAGATCGTCTGAAAGCTTTTTTAACTGCTCGGGTGATTCAACATTTCTTTTAAAATAGATAAAGTTGTTGATCCGGAATTCTTCTATTAAGTTCCGTGTTGAGTCGTCCAATGTAACTCCGGGAAGCCCCGCCATAAAAAGCTGGCCCAGAGATAACACATACTGTGCAATATCAGGAGTTGCCATTATAACACCCTGTTTTTATACGGCACCGGATCCTTTATACCTGCTTCCGCAAACCCTTTAAGCCGCAAGCGGCAGGAATCGCACTCGCCACATGCTACACCTTCCCGGTCAGGGTCATAACAGCTGTGCGTTGTTGCATAATCAACACCAAGGGAAATACCTGTTAAAATAATCTCGCCCTTGGTCATGTGCAGAAGCGGGGCATGAATGACCAAAGACCTTTTCTCCTCGGTTCCAGCCTTAGTTGCCAGGTTAGCCATTTTTTCAAAAGCATTGATATATTCAGGCCTGCAATCAGGATAGCCGCTGTAATCAAGGGCGTTAACGCCTATGAAAATATTATCTGCGCCAAGAACTTCGGCCCAGGCCATGGCATAGGCCAAAAAAATGGTATTTCTCCCCGGCACATACGTCTGGGGGATGCCTGTCTCCATGTCGTCAAATAAACGACCCTTTGGGACTTCTATTTCACTTGTCAGTGCTGAACCACCAATTGCATCCAACCCTATATGCAGCACCAGGTGGTCAACAGCGCCAAATGTGACGCTGTTATCTTTTGCTCTTTCCAACTCAATGGATTGTCGTTGGCCATACTGAAAGCTCAAGCAATAACAGGCAAAACCCTTGTTTCTTGCCATGGCAAGCACTGTTGTGGAATCAAGCCCCCCACTCAAGAGCACCACGGCCCTGGGTGTTATATTCTTTTTTGTTTTCTCATCCATTCTGTTCACAATACATAAGCAGACACAAGACCGGGTTTCTCACAAGTCGAGACGCCGGATAGACAAAGTGTAAG
>JBDLJI010000016.1:0-15355 GCA_039714455.1 Thermodesulfobacteriota bacterium | reverse complement strand
TCACACCCGTTCCCGTTCCGATCACGGAAGTTAAGCTCTTCTGCGCCGATGGTACTGCCAGGGCGACTTGGTGGGAGAGTAGGTCGCCGCCGAATTCTTTTATATAAATCCCTCATCCAGAAATGGATGGGGGATTTTTTCTTGCCTAAAATTTCCTGCTGCGGCAATTTACCGCATTTGCATAATCTCTCAAACATGCTAGCTTACTAGGTATAAATACCTGGCAAGCTCTATCTGATTGTCAACCTTTTTCAGCTCAGATGCAAAAAAATATGGAGGGTGATCTATGTTTCAATCAAAAACTCTGGGTAAGAAGCCTTTTGTTTTAGTCGCAATAGGCCTGTTGGCTTTTCTCGCTTCAAATGTCCAGGCAACTGAATCAGGTTGCGTGACCTGCCATCTGGACAAAGAAATGCTCAAAAAAAACATAACAGCTCAAAAAGGAGCCAAATCAGCAATGCAGTCCGGAGCCGGCTGAGGCGGCGCTGTGGTTCCGTTGGAACCATTCGAAAAAGTTCTGGTCTCAAAAGAATTCCTGGATACCGACCATGGAGAAATAGCGTGCGTTGACTGTCATGGCGGCAATGCGACAGCCAATGATAAAAAGACAGCGCATGCGGGTTTGGATCCCTACCCTGCCGCGAATAACCCGGAGGCTGCCTGCGGCGAATGCCACGAAGAAATTGTCGCCACAGCAAAAGATTCGCTGCATACAACTCTTTCAACGTTCGTCACTGTCCTCAAAAACCGTTCAGACATGAACAAGTGGGAGGAGATAGATAAAGCACGGCAGGGGCACTGTGCTGCCTGTCATACCAATAACTGTGGCAGCTGCCATGTCAGCAGACCGAAGTCCGCTAAAAAGGGTTTCATCAACGGCCATATTTTCCAGAAGCGTTCAGATCCGTTTAACCAATGTACTGCATGTCATGGCAGCAGGGTGGGAAATGAGTATTACGGCATGCGGGGCCAGGGTGATGTACACGCCGCAAAATATGACATGGATTGTGTGGCCTGCCACACGGCAGAAGAAATGCATGCTGCAGCTCCCGAGGGACTTCCAGGCAGGTATCATCTTAAAGAGATATCCGCCTGTACTGATTGCCACCAGGACCTCGAGCATGGTTCGGTTCGGGACCATGCTATACATATTGGCAAAGTTCAATGCCAGGTTTGCCATTCCCAGACCTATGTCAACTGTTACAGCTGCCATGTAGGAAAGGATGAACAGGGTATAGGCTATTTCCAGAATGAGCGTGAGGTCGAAGGCATGAAAATCGGTCTCAACTACGACAAAGATGCCCCGGAGGCATCATATAACTACATGCTGGTTCGCCATGAACCTTCAGATCTCGAGGTTTTCGATTTCTATGTCAAGAATGCATTTACGAATTTTGACAAGGTTCCAACCTGGAAAAGGGCTTCACCCCATAATATCCAGCGGAAGACATGGCAGACTGCTAACTGTAACAACTGTCATGGCAATCGCGATCTGTTCCTAGCCGATGCGGATTTGCTGGATTACGAAAACAAGGCAAATGCCAGCGTAGTTGTCCCGGACAACAAAATTCCAGTTGCAAGGAAGAAAACCACACCCATAAAACTCCCTGATGTTACAGTACGGGAGAGCATGGTCGTGACTTCCGAATGGCTGCATGACAACTTGGGTAAAGTAGTACTGGTTGATACCAGAGATAAGACAGCTTTCAGAAATGGTCACATTGAAGGAGCCACCCTTTACGATCCGCTGCGATTCGGCTTACGAAATAACAACAACTTGAATCCAGCTCCACAAATCAGTGGTTATTTCGGGCGGGCCGGAATGAGTGCTGATGATCATATTGTAGTATATGATAAAGATGGTCGTATCGCAGGCTTTATGGCCATGGTGCTTGAATATGTCGGGGCAAAAAATGTTTCCATTTTAAAAGGAGGTATAGAAGGATGGGAACACCATGGCTATCACCTTACGAAAGAAGCTGCTAAGCCGACTTCCAAGAACTTTAATGGCAAGGCCAGACCAGAGCTGATAGTCAACAATGACTACGTCAGGAATAATTTAGATAACCTGGATGTCGTTATTGTGGATGTCCGTGACATAGCCCAGGCAAAGGGATTGGCCAAGCACGCACAAGCTTCCAGACCGGGTAGGATACCGGGTTCTGTAAACCTTCCGCTGAGTGCCCTTTATATGGATAACGGGGAACTCAAGTCTCCTGAAGAACTGCTTTGGATACTGAAAACCAATGGAATAACTCCCGACAAAACAGTGGTGACTACCTGCAATACCGGGCTGCAAGCCGCTGGAGCCTATTTCATATTCCGCTACCTGGGATATACCGACGTCAGGGTTCACGATGAATCCTGGGTAAGTTATTGTGCGAGCCGCTAAGGCAGCTAATACTTGAAACAGAGAAATCCCCCACTCCGTCTGGAATGGGGGATTTCTTTTATAGTTCTAACTTCAGTGCTAATCTTTTTCTCTACCGGTCAAGTGAAACGGTCTTATTGAACTCGGTAATTATGATGTTATGATCTGGTTTCCAGATTTCATACCTGAGGGAAACCTTGACATCAACAGTCCGCACGCCCTCTGGCAGGAAAATCTCAAATGATTCGCTCTTTGTTTCCATGGGCTGCAGAGAGGTATCCCTGATATACTGGGTTTTAACCTGGGCACCATACAGCATCTTGTTGCTTCTGCAATCCGTCGCCTGCGGATGGTAATGTCTTTCCGTATTATAAACTTCCTTCCCGTCAGTTGATTTTGCGGTCACTTCCAGGACCACTCGGTTATGGGAAGGTCAGCCGTCCGGAATTCGGTGGCCAGCATTTTGGTTGATCCTGGTATTCACTACCACCATTGGCTTGTGATCCTTTGACTTCAACAGCCAGTCATAACCGACGGTATCAACATCGAGTGATATGGCATCTTGCAGGAGTTTCTTCGTACCGTCAAGGTCATTCCAGTTCGGCGCCAGAAGATGATCAGCTAAGCCGTCGACCTTCTTCATATGGCATTCCTGACACTGTTTCTGCCCGCCTTTGGACAGATAGTTATGCTGATAACTGCCGTAAAGGGTGGCACACTGAACAGGATTTTCGAATTCAAGATTCGGCCCCATGCCATGGCACTGACCGCACATTATTGCATGATCCATGATGGAGCTTTTCTTGACCTTTTTGAAAATCTTATCACCATGATCGGCAATTTCTTTTGAGCCATACAGGACGCCCGCTTCCGGATGCCCTTCTGAGCGTTTGTGAATAATTGCCTTTGTGTTATGGCACACTATGCAGGTAATCCTCAGTTTGCCTAACCTTGCCTTATCCTGGGCCAGGAGCGCCTTTGCATAATCCACTGCAAAGGCATCATCGGCGTCAACCCTGGCCTGCGGAAGATGACATTTGAAACACGGAAAGGTATCAATTGTTGCCTCTTCCGGAGAGTCAGGTGAAAAAGGTGTCTTGCCCTTCATGGCAAGAGGGGTCATGAACAAGCCGCCCAGCACCCCCATCAGTGACCGGGCATGATGAGACTGTTCCCACTGTGCATAAATCTCGGCATGGCATTCCTTACAGCTGGAGGAGTCATACATTGCTGCAAGCTCCTCAATGGTTTTTGCTTTGCCGGCAAGCGCGGAAACTGGCAGCATAACCAGGTATACCACAAGAAATAGCTTGAGAAATTTCATACTCACCTCCTAAATAACGGCTGAACTTAAGCCTTGGAATTTATTTTCTGCAGATGGCTGGATTATTAGTCTAGCAAACAGTTTCATTTCAGCCAGCCCAACAGCTCTAAATAATGCTTTTGCAATCCCCCAAATAACAAAAGCCCCCAAGGCAAGGGATACACCCCTGGAGGCTTAAATTGGAATCTTGAGGGTAATCTGCCATTGCATAACAAACTCTCCTATAGGTTTAAAACAACCTAGTTTCAAGATGTTCTACGAATAGATAGCAGCATTCATATATAAAAAGTATCCGATAATATAATCATGATAGATTGAATTAGGCAATGCTAAAGAATATTGTCAGGTTTTATTCTGCTGCCCAACGAGACAAGGCTCGGTTTCACACTTTTGCACCTCAACAGTCATATGGGCATCTCCGATATAATCACTTACAAGGGATTTATAATGATCCGGAGCCTTGGGGAAATGTGTCACCACAGTCATAATAACTGAAATGTTTTTCGGACTCACATGCCAGACGTGTAAATCAGCCACAAGGTTGTCAGCATTCGCCTCAACAACTGATCGGATTCTCTCAGCCAATTCGGGTGCCGCTTCCCTGTCCAACAGAATTCTACTTGTATCCTTGAGAAGGCCATAAGACCAGCGTGTAATAACAACTGCCCCGACAATCCCCATGACCGGATCCATCCAGATCCAGCCGAAATGTTTTCCTGTTAACAACAGCAAATATTGCCAGAAATGACGTCAGGGCATCCGCCAGGACATGCAGATATGCTGCCCGAAGGTTATGGTCATGATGATGGTGGTCATGATGGTCATTGCCGTATTTAGCATGAAGGAGATAGGCACTGAGCAGGTTGACAATAAGGCCAATTACCGCCACCCCGATTGCTTCATTGAACTGGATCGGAACCGGAGAGTAGAGGCGGGTCAATGATTCCCATCCCATCAGGAGCGCGACAACACCTAAAACGACGGCACTGGCAAAACCACCCAGCACCCCGACTTTACCGGTGCTGAATGTATAACGGGGATTGTCCGCGTGCCGCCTGGCGTAGTTATATGCGAAAACGGTAATTGAAAGTGCAGCGGCATGGGTTCCCATGTGCCAACCGTCTGCAAGCAGCGCCATTGAACCAAATATGTAACCGGTATAGATCTCAACCGTCATCATTATGACGGTAATAAGAATTACCAGCTTTGTTCTTCTTTCACCGTGGGGGTTTTCAACTTTAAAACTATGTAGATGCTGCCATTTCTGGAGAGTGTAACTATGCATTTGGGCAACCCATAAAAAATAACTTCAATAGAATTTGTAAATTTTAAGAATCAGACCGATCCATTAACTGCAGCCTCAGGAAGGAGTGCGGCATTCAGTTTCATTATTGTTAGGATCAGGTAAAATTGCAGGATTACTCTTTTTGTTTTTTATCTTCTCAACCGTTTTTTTCTTAGAGAGAATATTCTGCAGAAAAAAATACAAAGGTTTTATTGATAGCAGAATAACGATGAGCGCGCCGGCAAACTGCAACCAGTAAGGGATAACCTCACCGGCCTGTCCTGCAATGGCGCTGGCAGAAATTCCAAGACTGTTATAGATCATATCGACGGCTAATCCGGAAAGTACGGCAAAGAGAGATAACATGACAAGGTAAATTGCTGTAGCCCTTTTACCCAGCAGCCCGAACAGAACCGAGAGGGAGGTAACATTTGTTGCAGGTCCCACCAGCAGAAACACCAGTGCCGCTCCCGGGCTGACTCCCTTGAGGATCAAGGCGGCAGCAACAGGGGTGGAAGCCGTGGCACAGATATACATGGGAATTCCCACCAGCAACATAATCAGCATTGAGTGCAGTCCACCACCCAGATACCGGGCCATCAACTCCTGTGGAATGATTGCAGCGATAATTCCGGCAAGAAGCAAACCGGCAAAAAACCAGCCAGCTAAGTCGCCCCAGAGATCATCAACGGCAAACTTGAGACCAGACCATAATTTTTCACTAAAGCTGTGATGTTTTGCATGTTCCTCAGGAGAACATTCATTGCCGTCACAGCAATTATCAATAGGACAGCTGCGGTCGATCACTCTTTCCCAGTCCTTTTCTTGCTGGGCCTGCAGTAAATTCTCACTGATACCTGCCGCAACTGCGGTTATAAAGGCTGACACCGGGCGGGCCACAGTCATTATCGGATCCAAAAGCGCATAGGTTATGGCCATGGAATCAACACCTGATTCAGGGGTTGATATAAGAAAAGCAGTGGTAGCACCATTATTTGCCCCCTGCCTTTTCAATGAAGCTGCAGCAGGCAAAACACCACAGGAGCACAAAGGTATGGGAATGCCGAACAAAGCAGCTTTTATTACTGAACTAAACTTCCCTCTTCCGAGATGGTCAGCAACAAAAGAGGGATTCAGAAAAACCTTGAGAAGTCCCCCGACAATCATACCGAAGAGTATATATATTGAGGCCTCAAGCAGAAGATGCCAGGACTCCTGAAGCACTGAGATTATTACTGTCATAACTTTTTTAAACTCTCACTTAAAAAAAATATTATTAATATAAGAACATCGCTGTTTTCATCTGGGCTCTTTTATATGCTCAAGGGCTATATGAACAAGCTGTGACACATGGTCATCTGCCAGCCTGTAATAAAGAATTGTTCCATCTCTCCTGTTTTTCACAAGTCTCAGTGTCCTGAGCAATCGCAACTGGTGACTTACCGCAGACTCTGTTATTCCCAGAAGAGCTGCCAGATCACAGACGCACATTTCCTGATGCTCCAATGCCCATAAAATTTTAAGTCTGCTTGCATCACCAAGTGCCTTAAATATTTGACAGAGTTCATCTGTCGCTTCATCGTCAAGTGCACGGTGGCGTGCCTCATTGACCTTGTCATCATGAATAATACGGCATTCGCACTGATCTTTTTTTTCTAGCTTCAACTCACCCTCTTTTATTATATGAGCATATACTCAGATAATAGGATATACTTTACGAAAAGTCAATAAAAAGGTAGAAACTTTACTTACCTGATAATACTTTTCCGTTTGTCTCAATTATGCGCAAAACCAGAAAAACAACTGACAGTAAAACCTCTCAGACAACTCTACGTAGAGGAACTCTCTATGTAGTTGCTACGCCGATCGGCAACCTTGAAGACATAACACTCAGGGCTTTACGTATTCTCAGTGAAGTAGACCTTATCGCTGCCGAAGATACCCGACACACAAGAAAACTGCTTACCCATTTCGACATTTCCACTCCAACGTTAAGCTATTACAAGGAAAAAGAACAGGAGCGGAGTGCAGTTATCATAAATAAACTCCTCGAAGGACAAACTGTTGCTCTGGTGTCAGATGCAGGTAGTCCAGGAATTTCTGACCCAGGTTCCATCCTGGTGCAGAATGCGGTAGCTGAAGATATCAGGATTGAACCGATTCCCGGTCCCTCTTCTCTCACAGCCGCACTTTCAGTGGCGGGAATTCATGACAACACCTTTGTCTTTCTTGGCTTTGCCCCATCCCGCAAAAAACAGCGGCAGGACCTTCTGCTTTCATTATGCCAGGAAAAAAGACACTTGGTATTTTTTGAAGCCCCACACCGTTCATACTCGTTTCTGCAGGACAGTTACGATATATTAGGTGAACGATCGGTAGTATGGTGTCGGGAATTGACTAAACTGCACGAAGAACTGACCCGGGATTCCCTCAGTACTGTTCTTGCTCAGTGTAAAGATAAAAAAATAAAAGGGGAATCCGTATTCATCCTTTCAGGAGCTGCGGATGCACCCGAAATCTCAGACACAAAAATAAATGAACTTCTTGCAGCATATAAAAAATCAGATAAAAAAACCTTAAAGGATGCAGTCCAAAGCATCACAAAGGAATATAAACTTTCGCGCTCATCTGTATATAAGCAGGCCCTGAAAGTCTGGGGAAAAATCTGATGCAGTATTCATATTACATTATTGCATTCATACATAAAATATAATCCATCTTCTACGGGAGGCTTACCATGGATCGAAGATACTTTTTGAAACAGGTTATGTTATGGTCGGCAGGGCTTACAGCTGCTATTCCAAATTTTCGAATTGTTCCCGAACTGCTGGCCATGGAAAAACAACCACCCAAAGTAACCCATGCCAAAGGCAAGGATTACTATGCACTTGTAGCCCGTGTCCTGGAACCTTTTGGCGGCATAGGCAAGTTTGTCAAAACCGGTGACAAGGTGGTTATAAAGCCCAATATGGCCTGGGACCGCAGCCCGGACCAGGCTGCCAACACGCATCCACTGGTGGTAAAGGCACTGGTTGAGCAGTCTCTTGATGCCGGAGCCAAAAGGATCATGGTCTTCGACCGCACATGCAATGAGCAAAGACGGTGTTATGTAAACAGCGGCATTCAACAGGCTATGGAGTCAATAAAGGATAAGAGGCTTAAATACTATCATCCTGACACACGCAAATTTGTACCGGTCAATATAGAACGGGGCAAAGCTGTGAACCGGCTTGAAATTTACAAAGACGCCCTGGATGCTGACACGTATATCAATGTACCTGTTGCCAAACACCATAGTTTGAGCAAACTTACCCTTGGCCTGAAAAACAGCATGGGTGTGTTGGGAGGCAATCGCGGTAATATGCACCACAATCTTGGCCAGAAGCTTGCAGACCTGGCCACTGTTGTCAGACCAAAGCTTACCGTTATTGACGCCACACGTATTTTACTGCGCAACGGCCCACAGGGTGGTGATATCGATGATGTCAAAGTCCTTGATACTGTTGTGGCTTCTGCCGATCCGGTTGCCTGTGATGCCTTTGCCACAACCTTATTCGACATGCAGCCTGAGGAAATCAACTCAACCGTAGCAGCCTATAAGATGGGATTGGGTGAGATGGATCTTGCCAGGATGCAAATCATTAAGGCCTGATGTATCCCATGAAAAAAAAAGAAAAAAAACTGCGACACTGGCGCCGGTTAAGTCAGATATTATGCTTTATCCTTTTCCTTTTTCTCTTTATCAAAACTGACTATTCAGGTGAAAATGAAATCCCTTATGCTGTAAACATCCTTTTCAGGATCGATCCGTTTCTTGCTGCCAGTGCTTCCCTAGCCACTAACACACTGATATTGCTGATGTGGCCGTCTCTTATTTTTATCGGACTTACTTTTTTTCTTGGCCGCTTCTTCTGCGGCTGGATTTGTCCCATGGGAACTCTGCTTGACTCCACTCATGGATTTATCCCACATATCAACCAGGGTTATAAAACCAGATACCATTCACTGAAGTATTATCTCCTTGGTTTTCTGCTTATAGCAGCCTTTTTCGGCCTTCCGGCAGCCGGATATCTGGATCCATTCTCCATCCTGGTTCGTAGCCTGGCTCTCGCCGTCTATCCCGCTTTAAATGTTCTGGCCACCAGTTTTTTTACCTTCACCTATCAGCAGATGCCGGAATGGGTCAATATGGTTACCGAACCGATATATGCTTTTCTTAGGGCAACGGTTCTACCCTTTCGGCAAAATCATTATGAGCTTACATTTATCTCTTTCTTTATCCTTTTGTCTATATTTGCACTGGAACGGCTGGAAAGACGTTTTTTCTGCCGTAATGCCTGCCCGGTTGGGGCATTTTATGCAATTGTTGCACGTTTTACGCTGATGCGGGGCAGAGGCGGCATAAAGTGCGGCAAGTGCAGAAACTGCATGACTGTCTGCCGCATGGGGGCAATTGACGAAGAGCGAAACATATCACCGCTGGACTGCAACCTTTGTTTGGACTGTGTGGATATGTGCCCCGGCAACAAAATATCCTTTGGCTTGCAGCAAAAGGATGTTGCCAGACCTGCCTTTGGGCTCAGCCGGCGCACTTTTATCAGCAGCCTGGCAGTAGGTGCAACCCTGCCTTTTTTTCTTGATGCCAGGACCATGGCAAAAAGGCCTGATCCTTATCTGATAAGGCCCCCAGGCGCCCTGCCGGAGGATGAATTTCTCGGCAGATGCGTGCGCTGCGGCGAATGCATGAAGGTATGCATTGGTAATGGATTGCAGCCGACCTTCCTGTCTGCCGGGCTGGAAGGAATGTTTTCACCACGTCTGCAGTCCAGAACCGGCTACTGTGAATACAACTGTACCCTGTGCGGCCAGGTGTGCCCGACCGGAGCACTTGCAGAACTTACGCTGGCCCAGAAGCATGCCACAAAAATCGGCAATGTTTTTTTTGATAAGAACCGCTGCCTGCCATATGCCAAGGGAATTCCCTGCATTGTCTGTGAAGAGCACTGCCCTACGCCGGACAAGGCTATTCAGTTCCGTGAATCCGAAGTTTTGAACAACAAGGGAGAAAAAGTTTTGGTCAAGCAGCCTTATGTGATCGATGAACGCTGCATTGGCTGCGGCATATGTGAGACTAAATGCCCCTTACCCGGGACAAGTGCTGTACGGGTTACCTCTGCCGGAGAAATCCGGAATCCCCAAAATATTCTACCCACGCAATCCTTACTGTATTAGACAGGTAGATCAACCAGCAGACTGCAGCCAGGCGGCTGCGGAAAGTGCCGCCCTGCTGCCATCACCTACTAAGACCTGTATGGGTAGATCAGCATAAACAACTCTTCCTGTGGCAAATACACCGGTCAGAGAAGTCATAAAATTTTCATCCACCAGGAAAAAACCTTTCCTGTCCTGTTGGGCCGCAGCAATTTTTATGTCAGGCACTATACCGCGGTAAACAAAAACTGCAGCAGACTTTAAACGTTCATGATCGCCTGTAGTTAAATTTACTACTTCTATTTCCTCAAGAAATTTTGCGCCATAAAGATTTACCACATGGCATCCTGCCATGAAACGAAACTCCTTACGTTCAAGAAGAGTATCTATATGACTTGCATTACCTGACATTTCTGCATCACCAGTAATAAAGGTAACTTGGCTTCTCTGCTTTAAAAGATGCAGTGCTGCTTCGACCGCCCAAGTGCCGTTTCCGGCAATTACAACATCTGTTTCTTTATACCGTGGCCCGGCACATTGAGCACAGGTATGAATACCGCGCTGGGCAAAACGTGCTTCATTTTCAAGCCCTAACAATCTAGGCTGCCCACCGGTTGTAATAATTACGGACCGGCTGTTAAAATTATTCCCATCACTACATTTAATCTCAAAACTATTGTTCTCTAATTTCTGCACATCACTAACTTCAATTGAATCTAACAATCTACAACCAACATTCTCAGCCTGCTTTACCATTGTCTGAGTAAATTCCCAGCCGTCGATCTTCTCTATTCCCGGGTAACCGGACACTGAATCCAATACAGCGACAGAGCCTCCGAATACTGTTTTCTCCAGTACAAGAATACGCAAACCAAGCTGACCTGCAGTCATGGCAGCTGCCAACCCGGCAACCCCACCTCCCAGGATGGTGATATCGTATAACTCTTCAGCAATCTTTTTATCGGGCAGTAACATAGTGTTAAATATTCTGACCCTCTTTAAAGCAGCCCCTTCCCTGTGGTGGTCGTCATCAGGTTGTCAAATTTGTCCAACAACCTCTCATCGATAGAAACACCGAACCTGATTATCTCTACCATAAGAATTTCTCTCTTTATCTTAGTCCTTTGCAACCTGGCCAATTTCACAAAATAATATCACTGTAAATACATTATACAAGGTTCTGCTTATTTTTTAAATATCCCCTCTTGACATCATTATCTAAGCCGAAAAGGATTCCCCCATTCACAGATTGGACCCGCGGGCCAAGGTCTTGACAACCTTTTTATTTATCATCTACGTAGTTTCGTTCGACAAGTATGAAATAACCAGACTGCTGCCTTTTTTTTGTTTCCGGCTTTTCTAATCGGCATGGCGGATCTGCCCTTCGGCTACCTGCTGCGCAAACTCATATGCGGCTGAATTAACCCTCTGACCAATAAACAGTGTTATTCCTCTAGCATCGATAGCAAATCATCAATTATCTGCAAACCATCATTCCAGAACCGGGAATCATCGAGGTCCACTCCAAACGGCTCCAGAAGTTCGTAAGGCGTCCGACTCCCGCCTGCTGCAAGCAGCTCAAGATATTTAGGCACAAATGAGGCCCCATCTTTTTTATACAGGGCATACAGGGAAAGTACCAGAAGTTCACCAAAAGCATAGGAGTATACATATCCCGGGGTATGCAGAAAATGGGGGATATAAGACCACCATATTCCATAATTCCCTGATAATGTAACAGCATCCCCGAACATCTCACGCTGGGTAGCCATCCAAAAATCCATGACCTCTTCGCTTTTGAGTTCACCCTGCGCCCGTCTGGCGTTATGCACCCTGTCCTCAAAACGGTTCATTGATATCTGCCTGAATACCGTGGCAAAAATTGATTCGAGTTTCTGGCAGATAAATGCTTTTTTCTCTTTTTTGTCATCGAGCAGTCCAAGCTGAGAATTAAAGACAAGCAGTTCCGCGAACACTGACGCTGTCTCTGAAAGGACCAGTGTGGTATTACTGTTATAATACCCGCGCTCGGCTGCCAGGTACTGGTGTACACCATGACCCAGTTCGTGGGCCACGGTGGAGACATCACGCAGATTTCCTGTGTAGTTGACCAACACGTAGGGATGCACCTCCGGTACACAGGGGTGGGCAAAAGCCCCTCCCCTCTTTCCCTCATGCACCGGAGCATGAATCCATTTTTTATCGAAAAAAAACCCCGCTATTTCAGCCATGCGGGGTGAAAATTCCCCAAAGGCATTAAGCACCATTGACCTCCCTTCCTGCCAGGTAATTTTTTTATCAGACAGATGGGGCACAGGAGCATACCGATCATAGTCAAGCAACTCCTCCAATCCGAGCATCTTTTGCTTGACCTTATAATAGCGCTGCGGGATATCATAACGGTTGACAGTTGCTTCAATCAACATTCCCACAGTCTTATCTTCCAGTTCATTGCCCAGGTTCATGGAACTGACCCAGCCAGGATAGCTGCGCAGCCTGTCGCTTATCATTTTCTCGGCAAGCAGGGTATTAAAAATATGAATTAAAATATGAAGGTGGCCCTTAAGACCTTCTGTGAGTTCCTCTGCAGCAACCCTTCTTACAGCACGATCAGGATTATAGAGATCAGCGAGCACCTCCTCTTCAGTCCGCTGCTTTTCCCCGAATTTCATATGGGCCATGACCTTTTCAAACAGGGTGGTCCAACTTCCCCTGCCAACCGGTGCCCGCTCAAGCAGTAATTTTTCTTCAATCTCAGACAACTGGTGCGGGGCATACTTGCGCATATTTTCCAGGTAATGACTGTAATGGGTAAGCACATCATCTGCCAGCAACAAATCTGCCTTATCCTGGTCAAGCTCATTCCATGCCAGTTCAAAAAAAACTGTATCTTTTCCAATACTGCTGCCTATTTCACGCATACGCTGTAAAAAAGCACTAACCTGCTGATCATTGGTATGAGTGGCGAAATTGAGAAAAGCAAAGGTAAAAAGTTTGCCAAGCCTGATTTCAAGACTCTCAAGTCTTGCAACCAGTGCATGTAAGTCTTCTGCGCTAAGATTTTCCATCCTGTCCGCATATTCACTGTTTATTGCTGTTGCCTCATCCTGACAGAAGGTAATATCCTCTTCAATGACAGGGTCATCATAACCGCTATACAAATCAGCCAGGTTCCATTTCACCTCTGTGGTGCCAAGGTCTTTATTTAAGTTCGATGCCATTTGGAGTCTCCAGAATTATTCATTTATAAGCCATAACTCTAACATTTCCCCCTCATAATATTTGCATTAAAAAGAGAGGATGCTGGAGTATATATTTGTCATTTTTTAAATGTGCGAAAAATAATACTTTAAATTGCCTGCAGGTCAAGATGGAAAACATTTCTTTAAATGGCGGCTTTCTGGAAGGATGGCAGACAGAATGCCAGGTGTCTATTTCAGATTATAAAAGTTTTCTGCAATAACAAGACATTGCCCTCTGAGATATATCTATTATAATACGACAGGTATTTCGCTGGTACCGGTCCTGTTCCGGCAACCCCTGCTCGCTCATTGACTGAAAAAGGACAATAAACCCACATGCATTTTGGGAGATTGACAATATGAAAACAAACTTACCCAGAGTTTTATTTTTACTGGTATTGGGCTTCTTTGTTTCTGCTGCTTTGCTGTCAGAAGAAGTTACTGCCAGTGAAGTGAATAAAGTTGGTGTCAAAATAATGCAAAAAGAAGAACTCGGAAACTTTTTGGCAGCAGGTAACGGAATGACGCTTTACTCTTTCACCAGAGATGAAAAAAATGTCAGTCATTGCATAGAAGGCTGCGCTGTCAACTGGCCGCCTTTCCATATTGATCCATCTGCAATAATTGAAGGTTGCGAATCAAGCGACTTTGCTGCCATAACAAGAGAAGACGGGAGGAAACAGACAACATACAAAAACATCCCCCTCTACCACTTTATTAATGACAAATACCCCGGGGATACATTCGGCCAGGGTATTGGCGAGGTATGGTTTGTAGTAACACCGTGACACACGGCTGACTTTCAGAAGAGTCAGAGAACAAAGACAACCCGAGCTTCTTCGTTTTATTCCTTTTTAAAAAACTCTTAACGCAGACCTGCGATAAATGGACCGACTGCTTCGGCGCCTTTTTCATCCACCAACCGTATGGTCTCTGTCCCTATGACGGCAATATCAGCCTTGCCGGTCAGATAATCCACATCCTCTTTGGAACGGATACCGAACCCTACTGCCAGGGGCAGATCTGTCGCACTGCGACAACGGTCAATATACTGGCTGAAATCCTGGTCAAAATCAGTTTTCTGGCCAGTAACCCCACGGCGGGCGACACAGTAAATGAATCCAGCACCGTTTTGCGCCAGCAGCTGCATCCGTTCTTTCGTAGAAGTGGGGGCAAAAATCTGGATCGGGGCCATGTTACGGCTTTTTACCAGATCAAGATATTCTTTTCCCTCTTCAAGCGGCAGGTCTGGAATAATAAGTCCTTGTATGTTGATGTCATACGCGCGGTGAATAAATTCATCAACCCCATACTTAAAAAGAATATTGTAATAGGTCATGAATAGAAATGGGATATGAAATTCTGCAGTAATCTCTTTGGCGAACTCCAGACATTCCCCAACTTTTGCACCTTTGGCTATTGACTCCTGGTTTGCCTTCAGGATCATGGGGCCGTCAGCCATAGGTTCTGTAAAGGGAATTTGCATTTCAATCAGATCAACACCGTTTTCCGCCATCTGCCTGATTACCTCACGATTCACTTCAAATGAGGGGTACCCAAGCACCAGGTGGGTCATGAGAAGAATCTTCTTATTGGTTAATGCTTCACGTAATGTATTTTCAAGCGTTGTCATATTTTTTCTCTATTTCTATAAGCTAATAGCTATCAGCAGTCAGTTTTCAGTCAAAAATTTTCTTTATTTTATTCTATTCTTCATGCTGTCAACTGCTAGGTAAGTGAAACGAAGTGGAGACTCCGACTTCCGACTTCATCTTTAGCCTTTCACCTTTCACTTTTCACTTTTCACTTTTTTTATACTGCTCAGCCTGCTCAATAATAAATTCTTTCCAGGAGGGGTCCCCATAAGCGTTGGCAATGGTAAAGATGTCTTTATCGCCCCGACCGGACATATTAATTATGAT